>CAWUWX010000028.1:0-3663 GCA_963926395.1 uncultured Alphaproteobacteria bacterium | reverse complement strand
CCCTCAATTGAAGATAAGGTTGTTAAATTTGGTGATCGAAATGGGCATAATGTTTTTTTAGAGCCCGAGGGTTATGATTCAGAGTTAGTTTACCCAAATGGCATTTCAAATTCATTAGACAAGAAAACTCAGGAGAAATTTTTAAAAACAATACCCGGTTTAGAAAAAAGTGAAATTGCTCAATATGGATATGCTGTTGAATATGATGCGGTAGATCCTAGAAGTTTAAATAAAAATTTCGAAAGTAAAAAAATTGAAAATTTTTTCTTAGCAGGACAAATTAATGGGACAACAGGATACGAAGAGGCTGCTGGTCAGGGAATGTATGCCGGACTGCACGCAGCGATAAAAATAAAAAAAATAAAAAATAAAGAAGAAATTTTTAATAGAACAAACAGCTATATAGGAGTAATGATTGACGACTTAACAAAGCTAGGCGTAACAGAACCATATAGAATGTTTACATCTAGATCAGAACATCGTCTCAAACAAAGAACAGACAATGCCTACGAAAGAATTTTCCCCCAAACCAAAAAATTTAAATTATTAATTGATAAAGATCAAAAAAGTGTAAATGAGATTATGGCATCTGAAAAAAATATCTTAAAAAAAATAAACCAAATTAAACTATCTCCTAACCAATTAGAAAAATTTGGAATTAAATCAAAATTAGATGGAAAGATGAGAAGGGGATTTGAAGTGTTAAAGTTAATTAATGACGACACAAATATTTTTAAAAAAATTTTTGGAATCAAAATAGATAAAAAACTATTAACAAAAATTATTTTCGATTCAAGGTATGAGGTATTTTATGAACGCGAAGAAAGATCAAAAGAGTTATTATTAAAAAATCAAAATTTTAAGCTCAAAGGACTATCATATAAAAGCATACCATCTCTCTCTAAGGAGATAATAGAAAAACTAGAAAAATATAAACCAGAAAATTTAGATGATGCCAGTAAAATATCTGGCATGACTCCAAGTGCGTTATTACAACTACTGAGCTACAAAAAAAATAAGGCAAGAAATGTTAGATAATAATAGTTTTGAAAAATTTATTATTGATATTACGCCAATTGAAAAAAAAGCAAGGATATTAGAAAAAATTAATACATATAAAGAAATGCTGATTGATGAAAACAGCCGAATTAACCTCGTCAGCAAAACTACACTCGCCGATATTGACAATAGACATTTTCTGGACTCGGCTCAATTAATGCCTCTGATAATGAATAAAAATAAAACCCTGTTAGATGTGGGGACCGGAGCAGGACTTCCTGGAATTATACTTGCTATCGCTGGATGCAAAAAGGTTAATTTAGTTGAGAAACAAGGAAAAAAATGTGATTTTCTTAAAAGAGTAAATAGTCAATTAGAACTAGAAATGAATATATTCAACTCAAGAGTCGAGGATATTGTAGGAGAAAAGTTTGATTACATAGTCTCAAGAGCTTTTGCAAAAATTGATAAAATTATTACTGCAACAAAAAATATTTCTCATAAGAATACAAAGTTTATCCTTTTAAAAGGAAAAACTTATTTAGAGGAAACTAAATTAATCAGTAAAAAAAAATTTAATATTAAATATTTTGATAGTTTGACTTCCGTTGAATCTAAAATAATCGAATTGAGTTATAAGTGATATTAACTATAGCTAATCAAAAGGGAGGCGTCGGGAAAACAACAACAGTTGTAAATCTCGGTACGGCCCTAGCTTCAATTGATAAAAAAGTTTTAATATTAGATGTTGATCCCCAATATAACTCATCACTTTCTTTTAATAGATATAATCATGAATTATCAATTTATAAAGCTTTAAGCGGAGAAAAAAAATTGAAAGATCTAATTCAAGAGACTCAAATACCAAACTTAAAAATTATATCTGCATGTGAGGACCTAGCAGCAGCAGAATACGAACTGGCAAGTGACGAAAATAGAAATTTTATTATAAAAGAGCAACTTGATCAAATTAAAGAAGAATATGATTATATTTTTATTGATACTCCGCCCACACTAGGACTTTTAACAATTAGCGCATTAGCTGCAAGCGATGAGGTTCTTATCCCAGTGCAATGTGAATTTTTTGCCCTAGAAGGACTATCTAAATTAGTCAAAACAATTGATATGATAAAAGAAAACCTCAATACAAATTTGAAAATAAATGGAATAGTCTTAACCATGTATGATAAAAGAAATTCTCTTTCAGCGCTTATAGAGGATGAGGCTAGAAAATATTTTGATACTGTTGTTTATAAATTTAATGTCCCAAGAAATGTCAAATTGTCAGAAGCGCCGAGTCACGGCTTACCAGCCATAATTTATGATTTAAATTGTGCGGGGTCACAAGCCTACATTGGCCTGGCAAGAGAATTTATAGAAAGGAACAAATAATGAAAAACAAAAAACTTGGAATGGGGCTATCATCACTACTCGGTGCAAAAATAGTAAAAAATGAACCTGTCACAGAAATTAAAAGTCTAAATAATGAGAAAAATCTTTTATTTATCTCAATTGAAAAAATTATCAGAGATCCAGACCAACCTAGAAAAAAATTTAATGAAGATAAAATCAAAGAATTAGCAATATCAATTAAGAAACATGGCCTAATACAGCCAATAATATTAAGAAAATACTCTGAAGAAGAATATAGGATTGTAGCTGGCGAAAGAAGGTGGAGGGCTTCTCAAATAGCTGGTTTAAACTTAATGCCCTCTATCATACTTCCTTCTGACCTTGATAAAAACGAAGTTTCTCTTATAGAAAACATACAAAGAGAAGATTTAACAATTATAGAAGAGGCGAATGCATACATTAATCTCATAGAAAAAAACCAATATAGCCATGAACAACTAGCAAATATAGTTGGTAAAAGTAGATCTCATGTAACCAACATATTAAGAATTTTAAGTCTAGATACATTTTTTCTAGATTTATTAGAGAAAGACATCATTACATTAGGTCATGCAAAAATTCTAGGTGGTAAAAATGAAAATTCATTAGCTTCAGATGTCATTAATAAAATGATCCAAAAAAAATTATCTGTGAGAGAGCTGGAAAGAGCAATAAAAAATAAAAAAACACCTATGAAGCGAGATATAAATATTACAACAGAAGAAAAAAATTTAAGCAGCCTCATCGGCTTTAAATCACAAATTAAATACAACTCAAAAGGACAAGGGTATATTAAGATCTTTTATGAGAACTTAGAGCAATATGATTTTATTGTAAAAAAAATTAAAAATTAAACTTTTTCATTTTAACTTCTTGCTTAATTAATGCATATAACTTAGCTAAAATTTTAATTGAAAAATCATTTTTGTATTTAAAAATATTTTTTCTAATTGAAAGAATTGTATTTGAATCGTCTTCTTTATTTGTTGAATAGTGAGGAGTTTTTATTTTTGACTTCTCGTATTCTGAAAAATATAAATGTGGATTATTTTTACAATAATTTAAAAACTCAATTTTATATTGGTTATCCCAAGATGTGACCTCACTATCTTCATTTAAAAGCAAAGAAATATCTTTCTTAAAATCATAAGCGTTGATCTGTATCGACTTACTAATATTTTTTTTATAAGAGGCATAATTCATAAAAAGAAAAAATTTTTGATCTTTATTTTTCATATGAGAAATTTCTTCTTCGGCTGATTGAGAACTATT
>CAWUWX010000027.1:0-12019 GCA_963926395.1 uncultured Alphaproteobacteria bacterium | reverse complement strand
TATCTAGCGGTATTAATTGAAACTAATTTAAAATCTTCATTTTCAAAATTTGACCAAGAACCTGTTGTGAAATCTGCAAGCTTAGTTCCTACAGCTAAAGCAAGATCTGTATCTTTAGATAAATTATTACAAGACCTATCTCCTAAACCTCCAATATTACCGATATAATATGGGTCATCATTATCCATACAACCAAGTCCCATAACAGTTGAAGTTACAGGTATATTATGCTTCTTTGCAAAATCTGATAATTCTTTCTCAGCTTCAGAATAGAGAACACCTCCACCTGAAATAATAATTGGTTGTTTAGAGGATTTAATTTTTTCAGCAGCAGCTTGAATTTGATTTGTATCAGGATGAGGTCTTCTAATTTCATGAATTCTTTCTTCAAAAAATATTTCAGGATAATCATAAGCTTCAGCTTGAACATCTTGTGATATAGCAATGGTAGCAGGACCGCAATCTGCTGGATCAAGCATCACTTGAATGGCCTGAGGTAGTGAAGCTAAAATTTGCTCAGGTCTCATAATTCTATCAAAAAATTTCGATACAGATCTAAAAGCATCATTGGCTGAAACTGTAGGGTCTGTGAAATGTTCAACTTGTTGCAAAACTGGATCAGGTAGACGACTTGCAAATGTATCGCCTGGTAATAATAAAATTGGCAATCTATTGCTTAAGGCAACTCCAGCCGCTGTCACCATATTTGTTGCTCCTGGACCAACAGAAGATGTGGCAATAAAAATTTGCTTTCGTCTCATGGCTCTTGCGTAAGCAATACCAGTTAAAGCCATATTTTGCTCGTGATGACCTCTATAACCCGGAAGTTCATCTTGAAATTCTTCCATTGCCTGACCAATACAAGCCACATTGCCATGACCGTAAATTCCAAATGCACCAGGAAAAAGTGGTTCTTTTTTTCCATTAATTAAAGTTTTTTGAGCTATTAGATAGCGAAATAATGCTTGGGCACAGGTTAGGCGAATAGTTTTCATAATTTTCCCTTTTTATATAAATTCCTAATTTTAGTAAAATAAATATAACTAAGTATTTCATGTTTTAAAACATCCAATATAGATATTTTTTAAATTGAGTGTTTATAAATTGTTTCCTTATATTTTTCCTTTATAAAAAAACTATGAAAAAAGTTGCAGTAGTTGGTCAGATCCATCAAGCCGGATGGGAAGTTTTAAAAAATGCTCATTATGAAGTATTTGAAATTAAAGATTTTTCTCAAGATAATTTAAAGAGAGAGCTTTTCGATGTAGATGCTGTCGCTCTACGAACAACAATAATTGATGAGAATATTCTTAAAGAATGCCCTAAAATAAAAATTATTTCAAGACATGGTGTTGGTTATAATAATGTAGATCTTAATTATTTAAATAATCATAAACAAGCACTAGCAATAACCGGGACTTCCAATGCAGTCAGTGTTGCGGAGCATGTGATGACGATGTTTTTATATCTAGCAAAAAATATAAATAATTCTGATAGTTTAGTCAGAACAGGACAGTTTAAAAAACAAAGCACACTACCTAATTTTTTTGAGCTCTATAAAAAAAAAATTTTAATTCTAGGGTTTGGAAGAATTGGTCAAGCAGTAGCTCAACGTTGTTTAGGATTTGATACAGAGGTATTTGTTTATGATCCTTTTTTAGACGATAAAACAATAAGTGAAAAAAATTGCACCAAAATTGATTTTGAGGAAGGTATAAAAATTGCAGATTTTATAACAATTCATATGCCCCTTAATGATAAAACAAAAAATTTAATTAATAAGAATTGTTTTTTAAAAATGAAAGATGAGTCCATATTGGTTAATACTGCTCGAGGGGGAATAGTTAATGAAAATGATCTTTATTGGGCTTTAAAAAATAAAAAAATTCATGCTGCAGGGACTGACGTGTTTGAAAAAGAACCACCTGATGAGAATAACCCTCTTTTTCAATTAGATAATATTGTAATGTCTCCTCATAATGCCGCTTTGACCTTAGAATGTAGAAAGAGAATGTCTATCGAGTTAGCAGAAAATATAATCTTCTATTTAGAAAAAAATACTAAGCTCAATAAAAGTAATATAATTAATCTACAAAAATTGGATTAATTATTTTTTAAGCTTATCAAGTAAAAAAAATATTTCAGGATCGTATTTTTCTTTATTTTTACTTATATAATCATCAATTAAAAATAATTTTCTCTCCTCAATTTCTGTGACTTTTCTTGTATCTAAATTAACATAGAGAGAGCAAACTTCAGTAGTGGCTGCTCTATAATTTTTAGCTTTATGAAATATTTCTAATTGGTAAATAAGCCTTTTACTATCACGATCTAAAAATAAAAGATTGATATCGACCTCATCTCCCTCACGAACTTCTTGTATATATTTAGTATGTGACTCTACTGCAAAGGTTGATCTTTTTTGAATTTTAGCTGACTCCCCACCCATATCAAATTTATCAAGCAAAACATCCCAACCCTGGTCAAATAAATGGATATAAAATGCAAGATTCATATGACCATTATAGTCAGTCCATTCAGGGACAATTTTTTCTGTTCTTAAGTAAATAGACATTTATGGATATTATTTAGCTTGGGAATTATTAAGTAACATTTTCAAGTTCTTTAGCAAGGTCACCAATATCAGCTCCACCTGCCATTAGTCGCTTAACGTCGTCTCCACCAAGTTCTGATGAAAGTCCGGATCCAATTACCTCACCTAGACTAAGAAAAGTAAAACGATCAGCAACGAGACGGGCATGAATTTCATTATGTGTAATGAGAATAATTGCTATATTTCCTAAATTTTTAACTCTTTTAACTGTTTTTAAAACTTCCATTTGTTGCTTTTGTCCTAGTGCTGAAGTCGGCTCATCAAGAATTAAAATTTTAGCACCAAAATAAATAGCTCTAGCAATTGCTAAAGTTTGACGTTGCCCACCTGACATTGTTCCTACTGGCTGTTCAGGATTAGCAATATTAATACCAATTTTTTTCATTTCTCTCGTAGTAATCTCATTCATTTCTTTCATCTGCATAATACCAAAAGCTCCAGGTCCTTTTTTTATTTCACGACCAAGAAAGAAATTTCTTGTAACTGAAGTAAGGGCGTTTAATGCCAAATCTTGATATACTGTTCCGATACCAGCATCGGATGCTTCTCTTGGAGATTTAAAATGAACTTCTTTGCCATCAACTTTTATAATTCCTTCTGTCGCTGCATGCACACCAGATAGAACTTTAATGAGAGTAGATTTACCTGCTCCATTATCACCTAGTAGTGCGTGGACTTCTCCCGGATAGACATTTAATGAAACGCCATTTAAAGCTGTAAAACTTCCAAATTTTTTAACTAATTGATTAATTTCTATAAGGGGGTTTTTATCGGTCATTGATATGATTAAACACTTCCTATGACTCTTTTACGAATATTTTCATTAGCTAATGCTGAAGCCAAAAGAACTATTCCAAGAAACACTCTATAGAAAGACCCGTCAAAGTATGGAATATAAAAGAATGCTTCTTTTGATATTCCAAATATTGCGGCTCCCACTATTATTCCTACTACCGTCCCAAAACCACCCGTTAAAACAACACCACCTATAACCGCTGCTGCAATCGCTTCTAATTCTTTTAAATTACCTTTGGATGTATCTGCTGTGTTTGTTTCAAAAACTTGGCAAGCAGCAAACATCGTTGCACAAAAAGCAGAAAACATAAATAAAGATACTTTAACTTTATTTGTTGGAACTCCATTAGCTTTTGCGGCATTTAAATTTCCACCCGTCGAATAAATCCAGTTACCCGCCTGAGTCTTACTAAGAACAACATAACAAATTAAAGCTAATAAAAACCAAATCATTAAACATGAATAAAGGCCGTCTGCGAATTGATTACCATAATTATTAACATTCCAATTAACAGTAAAATAAAGCCAGTCAAATACAGGCTCAATAATATCCCCACCAAAAAAATTAGCCACAGGTCGGGCTGAATGAAGTGTGTCTATATACTCTTTTGCAATATCAACATCACTAACGATTCTAGGTGAAGTAATTTCAACTTGAAAATTTGCTATTTTATCTTGAAGGATTGCAACCATTCCTTCATTACCTGAAGACAGTGCATTTTCTAATGACTTTTCGAGACCTTTAACCCCTTTGTTTTTTAATAAAAGATTTTTTGAAGCCGCTACACTTTCATTAATATAGGTTAGTTTTTCGGTGATCTTTAAGACTGTTGTCTCAGGAATTGTTTTTAATAATTCCAATAAGTCTGCTTGAGGAAGACTTTTCGCAACTTCTCTTTCTAATTCACCATGACCTGGGACATTAACAATATTTTTTATATCGGGAATTTCAGTAACTGTTGTGGAACCGGCAGTTTGATCTGGTCTTTTATTAAAGGCTCTATATATAATTTCTGTCAGTCCGCGAAGAAAGAATAACCCTCCAAGCGTAACGATAAAAGAAGCTAGGCCACTTCTAACAATAATAAATCCTTGGAGCCAACCAAAGAACAAGGTGAAACATAATGTAATCGATACCGCCAGAAGTGGTGATACGTCAGTAATTTTAAATAGCGTAAAAGTTTCAATATGGATGCCCCCTTCAAAAGAAACATAAGGAATGACAACTGCAAAACCCCATCGAAGTATCATTGCCATCACTCCCCCTGCGAAGCCAATCATTGAACCAATAGATAGATCAAATTCACCAGAAATAATTAGTAAGCCCGCACCCATTGCCACTATCCCTAACTGAGAGATGACTCTTAAATTATTTCTAATAGCGAGAGCATTAAAACCTTCTCCAGAAAATGGATTTAATGAGAATTCCCCAGATGGGATAGAAAAGTATCCCAGCATACCAAAAAGTAAAAGCATGACCCCAACCGGGCCCACTTCAGGTCTGGCTAAAATTGCGCTATACCATCTTTTGGCATCGTGACGATCAGATTCTTTTCTAGGCTGATTTACAGATTTTGAATTCATTTAAAAAGAATTTATAAATATTTTTTAGTTAAAAAAAGTGGGCCACTTTTTCAAGCAGCCCACTTTGAAGATAAAATTATCTATCAACTCCTGCTAAAGCAGCAACTGAAGATGCGTTAGACTTGTCCACGAAACCTGGTCCTGAAGGGATGTTAGCTCCTGGTAAAAGTCCGGCGGCGTTGTTATACAAATGTAATACGATAATTGGCATATAACCTTGTAAACGTTGTTGTTGATCGATAGTGAAAGCTACCTTACCTGCATTGATAAGATCCATAACTGGAGGACTTAAGTCAAAACAAGAATGGTGAACTGAAATTCCAATATCATCAATAGCTTTCTGCACAGCTACACAAACGTGTGGTCCGACAGATAAAACAGCATCAACGTCTGGATTTGCTTGAAGAGCAGCAGCCGCACGTGTTTCGATAGTAGCATCATCATTACCAGTATCAGTAAATTCAATCGGCACTGATTCTCCATAACCTTCACATCTATCAACAAGAGCAGTGTTGTAAGCTTCTTGGATCATACAAAGACCTTTAGTAGCTCCTTCTGCTTTTGCTCTTTTACCAGCAGATTGACCAGCAAGTAATGCAGGTTGACCTACGTGCATTAAAGCACCAACACCAGCAGAACTCTCCATACCTGAGTTCATTGTAATCACCGGTACACCAGCTGCAACAGCAGCTTTAATAGCAGGGCCTAAAGCATCTGGATCTGGTAGTGATACAACAATACCGTCAGGTTGTGTTGCGGCAGCAGCTTGAATTGAGCTAGCCATATCAGCCATATCAGCAGATGGATTATAAATATATTCAAAATCTGCACCAATTGCACGAGCAGCATCTTCGCCACCTTTTTGTACTACAGGCCAGAAAGGATCTTTTCCTTCTCCGTGCGTAACCATAACATAACGCTCAGCAAGTGCTGTGCCTGTCATAAATACGATAGTTGTTAATAATAAGAATAGTTTTTTCATTATTCCTCCTAAGTTTAATGAATGTTGATAATTCAACATTTATTGTCAATTAAAGGATTTAAGTACCTCACGCAATAAATGTCAATCGAAAATAGATAATAATTGTTAGCAATTAATTTATATAAGCATTATGTGATAATATTTGTCCATAATGGATTTAAATGAGGCAATCCGCTAAAGATATAATGATTAATTCTTATTTATGTTATAAAAATTTCTAAATGAAACCTGTAATAATTTCTGATCCTTACCCTAGATCTCTTAGTCTTATTTTTACAAAAAAAAAACTTAAGGCACTGAAGGATTCTTTTCAAATTATTCATGCTCCGGAAAAAAATAAAAGCTTTTTTTATGAAAAATATATATCGAAAGCCACATTTATTATGGGTCAACCAGACTTAGATAAAAGCTTACTGAGCAAAGCAAAGAAACTCAAAGCTGTTTTTAACGTAGAAAGTAATTTTATGGATAATATGGATTATGATTATTGTTTTCAAAAGGGAATTCACGTCTTAGCAACATCGCCTGTTTTTTCAAAACCTGTAGCTGAACTAGCACTAGGTCTCACTCTCTCTTTAATTAGAAATATTCACGGGTCCCATCAAAGCTTTAAAGAGTCTAAAGAAACTTATGGTTTAGAGAGTAATGAGAATAGTTTTCTATTAACTAATAAAAAAATTGGAATTATTGGTCTGGGAGATTTAGCAAAATCTTTAGTGCCTCTTCTAACTCCCTTTTCTAATAAAATTCATGTTTATGATCCATGGGTTCCCAATAAAATTATATTAGATCAGGGGATGGATCCTATCAGTCTAGTTAAGATGTTTGATACATGTGAAATTATTTATGTTTTGGCAGCTATTACAAAAAACAATCAATCTCTTATCGATAAAAATTTATTAAATAAGTTAAAAAAAAATTCTTGTCTTATATTAATGAGCCGTGCCGCTGTTATGAATTTTAAAGATTTTCATGCTCGTGTTAAGAAGGGAGATATATTTGCCGCTCTTGATGTTTTCCCTATTGAGCCTGTTAATAAAAAAGACCCCATAAGAAAACTAAAAAATGTTTTATTTTCTGCTCATAGAGCAGGAGCACTTAATACGACATTTACCGAGATGGGTGATATAGTATATGAAGATATGATGCTTATTAATAAAAATTTACCTCCTAGGCTTTGTAAAAGAGCTGAAAGAGAAACTGTTGGTTTATTAAGATCAAAACCCATATCGATAAATTAGAATGCTTATTCAAATAGATCCTATTTTAAGCCCTGAAATATTATACACCTTAAGAGCTATGGGGCATGGCGATCGTTTAGTATTATGTGATTCCAATTTTCCAGCATATTCAACTAATGACAACGTTCATAGACTTGATGGTGTTGATGTAGCAAGAGCAGCTAAGGCTATTTTAAGTGTTTTCCCTTTAGATAGTTTCATTCCCTCTCCTATTCAAAGAATGGAGATTGACGGTAAACCAAATGAATTGAACGATGTCCATCAGGAGCTTATAAATGTTGTAAAAGAAGTATCAGGATCTCATTGGAAAGTTTCATCGATTGAACGACAAAAATTTTATGAAGTAGCAAGTGAGGCTTTTGCTGTGATTGCAACGAATGAAACAAGACCATTTGGGTGTTTTATTTTTACCAAAGGTGTAGTTAAGCCTGATGGGAGTGTTTGGATATTAGAATCCAAATGAGCGACATTTCTATATTAGGAATATTTGTTGCCGACTTATGTTTTCTTAGTAATAGTATTCCAATCAGAGGACAAACGGTTTTAGGAACAAGTCATGTTATAGGACCTGGCGGAAAAGGTTCAAACCAGGCAGTGGCTGCAGCTAGATCCGGAGGTAGTGTAAATTTTATTACTAAAATTGGGAAAGATGCTTATGGAGATATGGCGCTGTCTTTATATAAAGACTCGGGGGTTAAACTCGATTCAGTTATTGTCGATTCAGATTTATCTACTGGAGTGGCAGGAATTTTTATAGATGAAACCACAGGAGATAATTCAATTAATGTAGTACCAGGAGCTGCCGGTCATTTAAAACCAGATGATATTGATAAACACTCTGAAATTATAAAAAAATCTAAAGTATTTTTAACTCAACTTGAAATTCCAATAGAAACTACTTTATATAGTTTAAAAAAAGCAAAAAAATTTGGATGTCTAACAATATTAAATCCAGCACCTGCAGTTAAACTTCCAGAAGATATATTTCATGATATTGATTTTTTTACTCCCAATGAGACAGAAGCTGGTTTTTATTTAAATAGAAAATTAACTAGCAATGACGATATTGAAGATGCCGCAAAAGAATTTTTATCCAAAGGAGTTAAAAATATTGTTATTACTCTTGGTGGTAAAGGTTCGTATTTTTCAAATAAAGATGAAAGTTTTTTTTTAGAACCATTGAAATTAAAATCTGAAGTCATTGATACAACGGGCGCTGGCGATGCTTTTAATGGCGCTCTCAGTGTTGCCTTGGCTAATAATTTTAATTATAGTAAATGTTTACAGTTTGCTACTAAGGTTGCAGGCATTTCAACTACAAGACTTGGCGCAGCAAAATCAATGCCAACACAGAAAGAAATAGAGGAATATTAAATGACTTATAAAGCTTCAGCAAAAAGATACGAAACTATGCAGTATAGAAATTCTGGTAATACCGGACTTAAACTTCCATTACTTAGTCTTGGCTTATGGCATAATTTTGGAGGAAGCACTATGAGCGCAGAGTCAAAAAAAGTTCTTTTTGAAGCTTTCGATTCAGGTATTACTCATTTTGATTTAGCAAATAATTATGGCCCTCCTTATGGTAGCGCGGAGAGCAATTTTGGAAAAGTAATGAAGAGTGATTTATCTAAATATCGAGATGAACTAATTATCTCTTCTAAAGCAGGTTATGACATGTGGGATGGACCTTATGGTGAGTGGGGATCTAAAAAACATGTGATTGCAAGTTGTGATCAAAGCTTAAAAAGAATGAATTTAGATTATGTGGATATTTTTTATTCTCATCGATTTGACCCTAATACACCTCTTGAAGAAACTGCTGATGCCTTAGAAAGCATCTATAGATCAGGTAAGGCTCTTTATATTGGTGTCTCTTCTTATTCAGCAAAAAAAACCAAAGAAATGTATTTAATCTTAAAAAATAGAGGAATTAAAATATTAATTCACCAGCCTTCTTATTCTTTAATCAATAGATGGATTGAGAAAGATTTAGCGCCTACTCTAATAAAAAAAGGAGTTGGTTGTATTGCATTTTCTCCACTTGCCCAAGGCATGCTATCTGAGAAATATTTCAAAGGTATTCCTAAAATTTCTAGAGCTAATCAAAAAATCACATCTCTAAATAAAGAATTAATTACAAAAAAAAATCTTAAGATGCTTCAGGAACTCAATGATATTGCAAAAAAAAGAGATCAATCTCTATCTCAAATGGCAATAGCATGGGTACTTAACAATAAAGCAATAACCTCTGCTTTAATTGGAGTAAGGAACACCCGACAACTTCGTGAAAATATTAATGCTTTAAAAAATCTAAATTTTTCAAAAAGTGAATTAGCCTTATTAGATAAAAAAGCTCATGATGGCGGAATTAATCTTTGGGCTCAATCAAGCTCATTCTGATTTTTTAATTAGTTTCTTAGTTAAGCTGTAAAATTTTCTCAGGGAAAAAGTTAAAACTAAAACATTTGAAGAAATTTTCTATCTCAAAAATTTTTTTTGATTCAACAATTGCTAAAACTTAAACCTTGACCCACTTTTTATTTTTAGCTGATTTAAAGATAGCATCCAAAACTTTCATATTTTTTTTTGCATCACTAAGCCCATAATCAATTTTAGTTTTCTTTAACAAATGGTCTGAAAAAGTCTCTACTAAATTTGTGTAGTGATTAGATTTTGGAATTACTTTTAATTCATTGTCTTTACGAAATATTGATGATCCTTTGTAAATTATAATATTTGTCGCCTGTCCTTTAGGGTTAAAAGGATTTTCAATAACAATTGTCTTTTTTGTTCCGGTAATAACTACTTGTTGGTTGAGAGCAGACTGAGTTGAGCAAGTAAAAGTACTAAAAACTCCATCGAAGTCTAAAATAGCCGAAGTTAAAGTATCCACTTTAAAAGTTTTATGAATTATTGAAGTAGACACAACTCTTTTTGGCTCTTTATCTAATAAAAATCTTGAAATGAGCACTGGATAACATCCGATATCATAGACCGTACCTCCACCATATTTTTTAATATTTCTGATATTTTTTGGATCATCATTAAAGAATGAAAAGGAAGTTTGAATTGATTTTAAAGTACCTATTTTTCCATCCTTAATATATTTTTTTATCCATAGCCACTGTGGGTGATATCTCACCATAAAAGCTTCTTTCACAATAACCTTATTTTCTTTTGCGACTTTAATTAATTTATCTACATCTTTGGCTTTTAATGTAATGGGCTTCTCCAAGAGAACATGTTTTTTATTTTTACAGGCTTCTATAGTTGAAGATAAATGTAAATGATTAGGTAAGGGGTTGTAAACGACTTGAATATTTTTATCTTTGTACATCTTTTTATAACTATCATAACTATGAGGAATCTTATGGGCTTTAGAAACTTTTAAGGCTGTATTTTTATTCCTACTAGCAAGACCATAAACCGTACTATTTTTAGATTGTTGAATGCCGGGGATTAAATGCTCTCTTGCAATTAATGCCGAACTAATAATTCCCCAATTAATTTTTTTCATAATTAATTCTTAAACTCTATCAGAGAAATCTAAGTTAAAAAGATAATTTATGTATTAATTCCATAGCCAAGCAGCTCCCCTAACACCACTTGAATCTCCATGTTTATTTTTTAATACTTTGTTTCTAACTTTGTCCGAAAAAGCATATTTAGGGATGAGTTTTGGAATATTGATATAGAGACGTTCTATATTAGACATTCCTCCTCCTAAAACAATTGCTTCTGGATCAAAGATACCAATCATCACAGCAATTATTCTCGCAAGTCTATCTTCGTATAAAGATAACTCTTTTTGAGCACGATCATCACCATTTAGTTCAAGCTCTGTGATCTCCTTAGAAGATAAATTTGTTTTGTACTTTTTATTAAAATTTTCAGCGAAACCTTTTCCTGATAAAAATCTTTCTGCGCATAAAGGTCTCTTGCAATTCACAACTTGGCAGTCAACATTAACCTCTAACTCATCTTGAGTGGGATATGGTAAAGGTTGATGACCCCAATCGCCAGCCACCTGATTAACACCCTCAATAATAGTTTTATTAAAAGATAAGCCTGATCCTAATCCAGAACCTATAATGATACCGAAAACACTTTTATACTTTGATCCAGCTCCATCAACTGCTTCTGATAAAGTAAAACAGTTCGCATCGTTCATAATACGAATGTCTCTTTTTAGAATTTTTTCTAAATCTTTTTGAAAAGGTTGATTATTTAGCCAGATCGCATTAGCATTTTTTACTAATCCTGTTTCATTAGAAGAGGAGCCGGGTATTCCCAAACCAACAGTACATTGCATGTCTGCAAATTGATCAAATTCATTTACTAAATTTTTAATTACTTCCACTCCAGATAAATAATCTTGATTATAATTATAACGTTTACGTTTCATTTCTTCCCCATTTTCATTTAGAAGAATGCCTTCAACTTTAGTTCCTCCATAATCAAGACCGATTTTGAATTTTGTTGTCATAAGATACATATTATATATATTATAAATTACCTTAATTTAATTATAAAAAATTTATGAAAAAAATAGGAATTTTAACTAGTGGTGGTGATTGCGGTGGCTTAAATGCTGCTGTGAGGTCTATTTTTTATAGAGCTAAAGATACTTACGGCATGGAAGTTTTTGGAATTAGAGATGGAACTGTTGGCTTAATGCAACGTCCTGTTGCAAGTATTCCTTTAGATTATCAAACATTTAGCGGATCTCTTTTAAGGCAAGGGGGTACTTTTTTAGGTACTACAAATAAAGGTAATCCTTTTGAATTTCCAATGCCAGAT
>CAWUWX010000026.1:0-10320 GCA_963926395.1 uncultured Alphaproteobacteria bacterium | reverse complement strand
TTTAAAATGTCTGTTTCAAGGAGCGTTTCATACTCTATAGACGATCAATTACTAAATCCTACTGATGGAGATTTTATCTTAAAACCTGATTTTACAACTCTAAGAAAAGTTCCTTGGTATTCTGAACCTACCGCACAAATTATTTGTGACGCTGTAGATAACAAAGGCAATGAAATTGAAGTTTATTCAAGAGGAATTTTAAAAAGAGTTTTAAATCTTTATAAGAAAAAAGGGTTACGACCGATTGTAGCTCCTGAAATTGAATTTTATTTAGTTAAAAAAAATAATGATCCGGATATTCCTTTAGAATCTCCAGCTGGACTCTCAGGAAGAGTAGAAAAAGGTAATCAGTCATATGGTATTGATGCTGTAAATGACTTTGACCATATTATTGAAGATTTATACGACTACTGCGAAGCACAAAACCTCGATGTTGAAACTATTAATCACGAAGAAGGTCCTGCTCAAATGGAAATAAATTTTAAACATGGCGATCCTTTGGAAATAGCAGATCAAGTATTTTTATTTAAAAGAACGTTAAGACAAGCAGCTCTTAAACATAATTTATTTGCAACATTTATGGCCAAACCCATGCAAAATGCACCTGGTAACTCCATGCATATTCATCAATCAATTTTAGATAAAAAAGGTAATTCAGTTTTTGCAGATTCAAAATTAAAGCCTAGTAAAATGTTTAATCATTATATAGGAGGTTTGCAAAAATTTACAAAAGTACTAATGCCTTTAATAGCACCTAATGTTAATTCCTATAAAAGATTATTGGGCTACTTTGAAGAAGGTACACCTTTTAATCTGAATTGGGGTTATGAGAATAGAACTTGTGGATTTAGAATTCCAAGTTATAGCGTACCCAGTCAACTAAGAATTGAAAATCGTCTTCCTGGGTCTGATGTTAATCCATATTTAGCAATAGCGGCCACACTCACAGCCGGATTACTAGGAATTAATAATAAATTAGAACCTACTGCAGAGACTAAAAAAAACGCCTACAACGTAAATTTATCCTTACCAGAAACTATGACAATAGCATTAGATTTATTTTCCAGATCTAAAGAAATTAAAGAGATTTATGGTGATGTTTTTGTTGAATTATTTTGTGCTATTAAGGAATTAGAAGTAGGTGAATACAATAAAATTGTTACGGCATGGGAAAGAGAGTATCTTTTAATTAACGTCTGATTTATTTCTAGTCTTTATATAATAACCTATCGCAATCGATACAATAGCTAACATAATTACAGCTGACAGAGCGTTAACTTCCGGACTAAGCCCCATTCTCACTTTGGAAAAAACTACAATGGGTAATGTATTAGCCCCTGGGCCTGTGGTAAAACTAGCAACTACTAAATCATCAAGTGATAGTGTAAAGGCAAGGAGCCAGCCAGAAATAATTGAAGGTAAAATTACAGGGAGAGTAACTTTCCAAATAACACTGTTAGGTACGGCGCCTAAATCTTGAGCAGCCTCTTCTATACTTTTATTAAAACTAATGAGTCTTGCCTGAATTATAACAGCAACAAAAGCTACAGAAAATGTAATATGAGAAATCAATACAGTTATCTGACCTTTTGAGGAAGGTAGTCCAAATAAATTATTTGCTGATATAAAAAATAAAAGTAGTGAAAGTCCTAGTATTATCTCTGGCATGACTAATGGAGCCGTACTAATAAAAATAAAAAAAGACCTAAAGGGAATTTTTGATATTCTAGCTAATGAATATCCTACCATCACTCCTAACAATGTAGCGAAGGTAGCAGATATGGAAGCAATTTTTATACTAATATAAAATGCCTCAAGAATTTGTTCGTTTTTAAACAGTTCAGCATACCATTTTAGTGAAAAGCCTTTCCATACCATGACTCTTTTACTTTCATTGAAGGAATAAATAATTAAAGTAAATATTGGAAAATAAAGAAAGGCAAAACCAATACCCAATAAAATATATTTTAAAAAAAATTTATTCATTTTTTAAAATTATATCGAGAATAAGATATTTGAAAAATTACTATTGGGATTATTAAAAATAATATTCCTGACATTGCCAAAGCGCTTGCTACTGGCCAATCTCGATTAACAAAAAATTCATCCCAAATAATTTTTCCAAAATATAATTTATCACTTCCACCTAGAAGCTCTGGAATAACAAATTCTCCAACAACAGGAATAAATACCAGCATGCACCCCGCTATAATTCCAGGAAGAGATAGGGGTAATATTACCTTAAAAAAGGTATTGATATTTCTAGACCCTAAATCATGTGCAGCATCTATAAATCTAAGATCAAATTTTACCAAGTATCCATAAAGAGGTAAAATCATAAAAGGAAGATAAGTATAAACAACACCTAGTATTACAGCATAATGATTATGAAGAAGTGATAAGGGCTCAGCTATTATACCAAACTTCATAAGAATCGTATTTAAAATTCCATTACCCTGAAGTAAGACTTTCCAAGCATAAACTCTCAATAAAAAAGATGTCCAGAAAGGAATAACTAATAATATTAATAATAAATTCCTAGTTTTTGGTTTTGATTTAGCTACATAAAAAGCAATAGGATAGCCAATAATCAAACATATTAAAGTTGAAGTAAAGGCAAGAGATAATGAGTTAAGATAAGATTGCAAATAGAAAAAATCAGAGAATATAAAAGTATAATTACTAGAAGTAATATTTATAACTAAGTTTCCTGTCACTTCATCAATTGCTAATATATCTTTATAAGGAGGCATTCCCCATTCAGACACCGACAAAGATATTTTCATAATGATTGCGAGAGGAATAAAGAAAAAAGCAACTAACCAAAAATAAGGCGTAAAAACAAACCAAAATTTAAAATTTTTTAAAATAGATATCATCTAAAGTAAGAAAATTGCTTCTTTATCCCATGAACAATCAACGACATCATCCCATTTAATATTTAAATTTTCAGAAATAAAATTATTAGTTTGAAACACATAAAAGTGAAAATTATTACTTTCAATTAAATATTTTGTATAGCTTCCAAGATAAGCCACTTCTTTAACATATCCCTTACAAGAGTTTACAGAACTAATTTTTTTATCGATTGTTGATTTCATAATATGAATTTTTTCAGGCCTAATTAAGCATTTAGTTGATATTTTGTTTATAGAGGTTTCTATCTCTACATTTAAGTCTGGTGATGTAAAAAAATTTTTCTTTTTTTGATTATTTTCAATACTAATTATATTTGCCGTCCCTATAAATTTTGCAATGTATTCATTATTTGGTTTTTCATATATCTCCACTGGGTTGCCTATTTGTAAAATATTACCTTCTTGCATAATCGCCATTCTATCAGACAAAGACATGGCTTCTTCCTGATCGTGTGTAACGATAATAAAAGTTATACCAAGCTTATATTGAAGATTAACAAGTTGGAATTGTGTTTGGATTCTTAATTTTTTATCTAGTGCAGCTAAAGGCTCGTCTAATAATAATAGTTTTGGTTTTTTAACTAGGCACCTTGCAAGAGCAACTCTTTGTTGTTGCCCTCCTGAAATTTCATCAACTTTTCTTTTCTCAAGTCCATTCAACTCTAGAAGATTAATCATTTCTTCTGTTCTACTAATGATCTCATTTTTATCTAAACGATCTTCTTTTAATCCAAATGAAATGTTATTAAAAACATTTAAATGTGGGAATAGGGCGTAACTTTGAAACATGATATTAAGCGGTCTTTTGTAAGCTGGTAAATCTGTAATATCCTCTCCATCAAGAAATATTTTTCCAGAATCTGGCTTTTCAAATCCCGCTATAATTCTTAGTAAAGTTGATTTTCCACAACCAGAAGACCCTAATAGACTAAATAATTCTGATTTTTTTATGGCTAAAGATACGTTATCTAGAGCCTTCACATCATCAAAAGATTTAGAGACATTTTCAATATATAAAAACGAGTCTTTCATAATGCTAATATTAGAGCGCCCCACAATATATTTGTGAAGCGCTCTAACAAATTACTAATTAATTAGCAGCTTTAAAATTATTAAATACTCGTGAAGATATTCTAGCCTTTTGAGGTGTGTCTGCTATATCCGCAAATAACACCTTCAAAGTCTCGTCTGTAGGATAAATCGCTGGATCCTCAAGTATCTCCGCATCAATTAACCCCTCAGTTGAATTAGCTACTAAATTTGGATTAGAATACCAAACATAGTTAGTAATTTCAGCTACAACTTCCGGTCTTAAAATATAATTAATAAATTTATGAGCGTTATCAACATTACGTGCGTCTGCAGGAATACCCATCATATCAAACCAGATAACAGTTCCTTCGCTAGGAATTGAATACCACGCTTCAACGTCATCGGCCGCTTCGTCTGCAGCTAAAAATACATCTCCCGACCATCCAACAGCTAGACAAATTTCTCCATTTGCTAAGTCGTCTATATACTGCGAAGAATCAAAATATTTAATATAGGGACGAATATTTTTTAACATTTCTAATGCTTCTTCATTCGCTTTAGTATTTTCTGTATTTGGATCATGACCTAGATAATTCAGAGCAATCTCCATTATTTCACTTGGCGCATCTAACATAGCAACTCCACAGTCAGCATATTTAGAAATTTCATCCGGATTAAAAATTAAATCCCAACTTTCAACATCTCCTCCTCTTTCTTCAACTGCTGCAAC
Source organism: uncultured Alphaproteobacteria bacterium (assembly GCA_963926395.1). Classification (GTDB taxonomy): domain Bacteria; phylum Pseudomonadota; class Alphaproteobacteria; order HIMB59; family HIMB59; genus HIMB59. The sequence goes on along the minus strand of CAWUWX010000026.1, from coordinate 5,640 downwards.
GTTATAACCGATACCTGTTGTGCCGTACATATAGTTAACTGAGTAAAGACCTCCTGGATCATGAGCATCAGTTTTTTCTAATACTTTTGGATCAAGGTTTGATAAATTTAAAATTTTAGATTTATCTAATTTTTGAAATACGCCTGCTTTAATTTGATTTTCTAAAAATGAACCTGAAGGTACAACAATATCATATCCGCTATTGCCAGCTAATAATTTAGCTTCAAGTACTTCGTTAGAATCAAAAACATCATAAGTCACATCAATACCTGTTTCTGCTTCAAAATTTGCAATTGTATCTTCAGCAATATAATCAGACCAATTATATATAAATAATTCTTCTTTCGCATGTAAAGCAAAAGGAATAGCTAAACTCATAAGAATAATAAAAGTTTTTTTCATAACATCGTCCCTCCTAATAATTTGTCTAACTATACTAATCTAGTTTTTTCAAAAATCACAAATTTTTTTATATAAATCAGGTCTTCTATCACGAAAATTTCCCCAGGATTCCCTATACTTTTTAATTTCATCGATATTAAAGTCATGAATATTGATGCCCTCTTCGGTTTCATTCATTTGCGATACTATATTTCCGATATGGTCAATAATAACAGAATTACCATAAAAGTTAACTGTTATGTCTTTTTCGCTTTCAGTTCCTATTCTATTTGATGCTATAATAGGAATTTGATTTGCAGCAGCATGACCCACCATTACATTCGTCCAATGTTTTCTTGAATCCAAACTAGGATCTTGCGGCTCAGAACCTATGGCTGTCGGATAAAATAAAAGTTCAGCACCTTGCATAGCTAAAATTCTTGCGCATTCAGGAAACCACTGATCCCAACAGATAGCACATCCTATTGTGGCAAATTTAGTTTTAAAAACTTTGAAGCCGGTATCACCTGGAGAAAAATAAAACTTCTCGTTATACCCCGGACCTTCTGGTATATGGGATTTCCTATAAATATCACTCAAAGATCCATTAGCATCAATAACAATCAAAGAATTAAAATATTTATCCTGATGCTTTTCAAAGAAACTTATTGGAATAACCATATTTTTAGCTTTGCAAAAATTTGAAAATTTTTGAAATATTGAATGGTCAGGGAATTCTATCGCAAGATTAAAAAAATCATTATTCTTAGTTGAACAAAAATATTCAGTTTGAAATAATTCTTGAAATAATAATATATCTACATTTTGTGAAGAGGCATTATCTGCAATTTCTAAAGCCCTATTGACATTTGCGTCAAAACCATCTTTTAAACAAACAAATTGTGAGTTAGCTACTTTAACCATTTAGATTTTTGGCACATTCATAGTAACGCAATGGATATTACCTCCTCCGTAATTAATATTTCTCGTATCAAGCATTATAATAGATTTATCAGGAAATAATGATGTAAATATTTCATGGACTATCTGATCTTGAGGAACCATAAATTTCGGCAAAATAATTTTATTTTCCGTATAATAAAAATTAATATAGGAAGAAACTAATTTTATTCCATTAAAAATTATTGGATCCGGAATAGGAATATCTATTATATTAGCAGAATTCTTAAAGTGATCTTTGATAAGAGATTTATTATTTTTTAATATATTAAAATTTTCATCATCCTTGTTATCTGTTGAGGCTAATAAGTAATTTTTATTACCAACTGGGCATAAAAGATTATCAATATGACCATCGGTATCATCTCCAACAAGCCCTTCGGGGAGCCAAATAACCTTATTAACACCTAAGAGTCTTATCAGCTCATCTTCAAATTGAATTTTTGAAAGATGATTATTTCTATTTTTATTTAACAGTACACTTTCTGTTGTAAATAGATTGCCTTCCTCATCATAAGTAATAGCTCCACCCTCTAAGACAATATTAGATTTTAGATATTTAATATTTAATCTATCACTAATAAAATTCGATATTTTGTTATCATTACTAAAATTAGGGTACTTTCCATAACCATTAAATTCAAAAGAAATGGACTCTAATTGATCAAAGTTTCTTAAAAAAATAGGAGCGATATCTCTCATCCAAGAATCATCTAAAGGAACATCAATAAAATAAATATTTGTATTACTTACGATTTTTTTGCATTCAACCATATCTCTAGAGTTACAGAATAATAAAATTATTTCATCTGAACTAATTTCATTAACTAAATTAGCAATTTCAATTTGGGCATCATAAATGAAATCACCATACAAATCTTTATTGCAAGGCCAAGCTACACAACAATAAGCATGAGGTAACCATTCAGGTATAAGTTTCATCTAAAATAAGATTAAGATAGTTATATTTAAAAAGCTAATAAATTTCATTAGCAATGATTTAAAAACTAAAATAAACAATAGGTTATATGAATATTTGCATATTAGCAGAAACTGATAAAAGTGAGTGCCGGACTCCTTTATTACCATTGGACATAGAAAATATTAGAAAGAAAAACAAAGATTTTAATTTTTATTATGAAAAATCTAACCAAAGAATATTTAAAGATAAGAGTTATAAGTCTATAGGATGTAAAGAGTATATTAATCAAAAAATTGACCTATTTATTTCAATTAAAAGTTTAAAAAAAAAATTCATTAAGGAAGGATGTGGGTATCTTTTATTTTCAAAAACTGTTCAAAAACAACCGGATAATTTAGAGCTGCTAAAAAAAATTTTAAATAAACAGGGCTCTTTAATTGATTATGAATTAATCAAAAACACTAATGGCAAAAAATTATTTTTAGAAAAAGAATTAAATATAGATACTTTAAAGTCATCAGCAAAGATAAGTAGAAAACTTTCGAGTATATTACCAAAAATTATTAAAAGTTTAAGTGAGGATACTATTGAAGAAAACTTTATTGTTAAAAAAGGATATTTAAATTATCGCTATATTCAATTGATGAATTACTTAATGTGATTTTCTGGTCTCAGGCTTATAAAAGCCATCAACTAAAATCATGTGAGGTAGAGTTAATGCGGCTAATCCAATAAATACAACTTTTAAAATCGCCTCAGTATTACCAAAAGTTGGTAATAGATATAAATATCCAATTAATCCCAAGAGCCAAGACAGGACCGTAAATATAATTGTTATATAAATAACTTTCATATAATTGTAGTTTTTTTTTCTAAGATTTTTAATCACATCAACAATATGTCTAGGAGTATGGATACAACAAAAATAAATACTAAAAGTAACTAATGGGTGGGCAAAAAAAGCAATTAATAAAATTAAAGGTATTTCAATGAAGTTTTTAAATAATTTTTTATTCTTTAAACATAAGTAAAAATAAAAACATATAAAAATTAATATGAAATAAAAAAAATAATCAACAAATTGAAAAAATAAATAAATTTTGGAACCAGAAAGATATTCGAAAATTTGAAAAGATATATCTTTTTGAAAATAGATTACTCCCATTACAACACTACCGCCATGAGCAATAGAAATAATTAACTTATCAATTTTGTTAATAATAAAATTAGCATCACAACTGCCAAAATGGTAAATGCTTATTAAAAGAAATAATAAAAGACTAATGACTGGAAATAAAAACCAAAAAAAAATTACTCCAATACTCATAACAATATAGAGGAATAAAAATTTCGAAAAACTTTTTATCGATTTAAATCCTAAAAATGAAGCGATAGCTCCATCTAAAGACCCATGAGGCAATCCTATGACAGCTATTGCAAATAAAGAAACATAAGCTAAGGGAGAAAGAGATATTAAATCCATAAGTTAATTAAATAGTAAATAATGCCTTTAAAAAGTGTTTTTTAGGCATTTTAAGTATGACTTTTAGTCTTATGAGAGTATTTGCTTGTCCAGACATAAATAAGGCAAATTCATTGCCATTTAAGGTTTTTCCTAGATTGGTAAATATGCTTATCGCTAAAGCTGGATTTGAGGCAATTACTTTTAAAAATATTTTATCCATCCATAAATCAACTAACTTATGAGGATTAGCAAATTTCCTATTTATCAAAGATTTACTTTTAAAGAGATCAGAAATTTGTTTTTGAATGAAGCTCATAGCATAACCACTTGATGGCTTCATTGCACCAGACATAGTCCCTATATTTATAAAATTATTTTTAGGCTTTTTAACTAAGATCATGGGGATAGAGCCTTTCTCTTCATCTACTATATTCCACTCCTTTAATTGATAAAATTTATGCAAATATTCTTCAATAGATTTTTTGTACCAATCATTGCTTTCTTCATTATAAGAAAACATCGTTGATTCAATTAATGCTTTACGTTTAGAAAAAGGGACTAAATATATAAAATGTATTCCTTTTGACTGGTCTACCCTAAAATCCATTAATATTAATTTATTCTCATCAAAAACATCATATTTTGTTTCAATTGTAAGACCTAAAAAGTGTTGCTTTAAATATTTTTTCTCTAATTTAACAGGCCTTGAATCAACAATATTATAGGCATAGTACACATCATTATTCTCCAAGATAATTTCAAAAATTTCATTATTTTTTTTTACAATATTCCTCACATAACTCTCAATAATAACCAAGTCATCTTTATTTTTTAAACATTCCTCTTTCCACTTATCTAGATAAATAATACCGTAAGCATGATATTCAGAAAAAAATTTTACCTCTTCTTCTTGATTAATTATTGACCAAGTTTTCCATTTTTGATGTGAGTGAGCATTTAATGCTTTAGTCCAAGGCATGTCCCAATATCCAAAAATATGATTCTTTTGTATAAAAATATTTTTATCTATAGCGATAGTTTTTATACCTTTATTATTTTGGCTTTGTTTTAAAAAACTTAATCCCGCCGCGCCTGCTCCTATTACAGCATAATCAAAAATAGTTTGCATTTATTTTACCTTTTAAATCTTTGTGTAGTTCATTTTTATGAATAGGGCTTTTAAGGAGTCTTTTGAAAAGATGAGGTAAAATTTTTATACTTATAAAAAATTTTTCTGCAGCAGTAAGATAGATTCTTTCTCCATTCCAATTAATATTGTTTTTAATAATTTTAATTCCTATTTGTTTATAAACTAAGGCTGCAATTCCAATTGCTATATGAGATCTTATAGGGAGATATCTTAAACCACTCATCCCACTAGTATAATAATCATTAGAAATTTTTAAGATTTCAAAAATTGCATTTTTAATATTTTGAGATTTTACCTTATCTTTATGTCCTAAACTTATAGAGTGTAAATCTTCAAAACTGGTCTTGCTAGTCATCTGTGAAGGTAAATATTGCCTATTATGATCAAGGGCATCTTCTTTAATGTCTCTTGCAATATTAGTTAACTGCATGGCAATTCCTAAATCTATAGCAAATTTATTGGCATAATTTTTATAGGGCTTAAGTATTGCGCTCATCATTAAACCCACGGTTCCTGCCACCTGGTAACAATAAATTATTAACTGCTGTTTATTTTTAATGCGTACTAAGCTTTGATCAAAAATAAAACCATCAATTAAGTCTTTTATAACAGTTTGTTTAATTTTATGTATTTCAAGAAATTTGACTATATTATTTCCTGCAATTTTAATAGGTATCCGACTTAAAAATTCTTTATATTTTTGAAGTTCTAATAAATTATTACTTTTATCATCTGCTAAATCATCCAGTAATCGACAAAAAG
>CAWUWX010000025.1:0-18272 GCA_963926395.1 uncultured Alphaproteobacteria bacterium | reverse complement strand
ACCTTTAGGGATAAGATACTCTATCGGTTCTTTAGTTTCATCTTTTGGAACAATTATAATTCTTTTTTTGCTTTTTATATCTTTTCCAAATTCAATTATACCACTAATTTCTGCAAGAACCGCAGGGTTTTTAGGTTTTCTGGATTCAAAAATATCTGCAACTCTAGGTAGACCACCCGTAATGTCTTTAGTTTTAGAGGAGGCTCTTGGTATTCTGGCAATAATATCACCAGCATTAACAGATTTACCTTTTTCAATATTAAGAATAACTCCAACACTAAGGTTATAAGATGCATCAGTTTTAGATCCCTTAACAGACATAATTTCTCCAGATGAATCTTTAATAACAAGTTGAGGTTTTAAATCTGCCTTACCTTGAAAACTTTTCCAGTCGATAATAACTTTTGAAGATATACCAGTAGTTTCATCAAATTTTTCAACAAATGAAACACCTTCAACTAAATCTAAAAAGTCTAAACTTCCTGTAGCTTCAGCAATGACAGGCACAGTATAAGGATCCCATTCTAATAATAGTGTATTAAGACTAACGCTTTGTTTATCTTTCACAAGTATGTTTGAACCATAAGGAGCTCTAAAAGTTGCAGACAAATTATCATTAATGTCAAAAATATTAATTTCAGTTGTTCTATTTACTACAATTTCACTTCCAGAAGAGTTAGTTACGGATCTTAAATTTTTAATTTCTACTTTACCTTCTGTGGGAGATTCAAAAGTAGATTTTTCAACTGAAGAACTAGCAACACCACCAACGTGAAAAGTCCTCATTGTTAACTGAGTACCAGGTTCACCAATTGATTGAGCAGCTATAATTCCAACAGCTTCTCCAACATTTACATGCTGACCTTTAGCTAAATCTCTACCGTAGCATTTAGCGCACATACCGTGTGTATTTGCACAAGTTATAGGAGAAAATATTTTAACTTGAGTAATATTTTCTTTTTCCAATATTTCAATTTCCTCATATGAAATATAAGTATTTTTTTCTAAGATTACTTTTCCATTTTTTGATTGTACATCTGCTGATAAATTTCTACCAAAAACCCTTTCGATTAAGGGAATTGCGAGTTCGCCAGATTCATATATGGCATCAACTGTTAATCCATTTTCACCACCACAATCTCTTTTTGTAATTGTTAGATCCTGGGCAACATCGACTAATCTACGCGTTAAATATCCTGAACTAGCTGTTTTAAGAGCTGTGTCAGCTAAACCCTTTCTAGCTCCATGAGTAGAGTTAAAATATTCTAAAACTGAAAGTCCTTCTTTAAAATTTGACGTAATAGGATTTTCAATAATTTCACCTGATGGTCTAGCCATCAAACCCCTCATACCAGCTAACTGTCTAAGCTGAGTTTCAGAGCCCCTAGCACCAGAGTCAGCCATAATATAAAGTGAATTGATCTGACCTTCAGTGTTGGTAACTGATTTCATCATAGCTTTAGAGACATTTTCTGTGGTTTGAGACCACAAATTAACAACTTTATTATATTTTTCTCTTTCAGTAATTAAACCTTCTTGGTAATGATTTTCTAAAGTAGCGACATTTTTTTGAGTATTTGCTATTAAAGTTTTTTTCTCTTCAGGAATAATCAAGTCATCTTTACCAAAAGATATTCCTGCTTTTGCGGCATATTTAAATCCAATACCCATTATCTGATCAACAAAAATACAAGTCGCTTTTTGGCCTGTAAATCTATAAACGTTATCAAGCAATTGACTAATTCTTTTTTTATTTAGCACTTCGTTAACATTATCAAAAGATAGATGTTTATTTTCAGGAAGTGTTTTATATAAAATAACTCTACCTGCTGAAGTTTTAAATCTTTTATCTTCAAACGCATCAGTTACTTTATTATAAGTTTTAGTTCTGTATAAAATACAAGTATGGAGACTTATAGTTTTATTTTCTAATGCAAATTCTACCTCACCAATATGTGAAAAATATTTCTTTGGCTCTTCATTTTCATTCATAATTGAAAGATAATAAATACCTAAAACTATATCTTGGCTGGGAACAATAATAGGCTTACCACTAGATGGCGATAAAATATTATTTGTACTCATCATTAAAACTCTCGCTTCAAGTTGAGATTCTAAACTTAAAGGTATATGAACTGCCATTTGATCACCATCGAAATCTGCATTAAAAGCTGTACATACTAAAGGGTGTAATTGAATGGCCTTACCTTCAATTAAAATTGGCTCAAAAGCTTGTATACCTAGTCTATGTAAGGTAGGCGCTCTATTCAAAAGAATAGGATGCTCTCTAACAACTTCATCAAGAATATCCCAAACCTCAGGTCTTTCAGTTTCTACCATTTTTCTTGCAGATTTAAGAGTTGTAGCAAAACCATACGATTCTAATTTGTTATAAATAAATGGCTTAAATAATTCTAAAGCCATTTTTTTAGGTAAACCACATTGATGAAGTTTTAATTCTGGACCAACAACAATTACGGATCTACCTGAATAATCTACTCTTTTTCCTAAAAGGTTTTGTCTAAATCTACCTTGCTTACCTTTAAGCATCTCTGAAAGAGATTTAAGAGGTCTTTTATTAGTACTTGTGATTACCCTCCCTCTTCTTCCATTATCAAATAGCGCATCAACTGACTCTTGAAGCATTCTTTTTTCATTTCTGACAATAATATCAGGAGCTCTAAGATCTAATAATCTTTTTAATCTATTATTTCTATTAATAACTCTTCTATATAAATCGTTTAAATCAGAAGTGGCAAATCTACCACCTTCTAATGGAACTAAAGGACGTAATTCAGGAGGAATGACAGGAAGAACTTTTAAAATCATCCATTCTGGTTTTATTCCAGATCTTTTAAATCCTTCTAATACCTTCGAACGCTTAAGTATTTTTTTCTTTTTAGTTTCAGAGGAAGTTGCTTCACTATCTTCTTTAAGTTTTTGAATCTCTTCTTCTAAATTAAGTGAAGAAAGCATATCGTAAACAGCTTCAGCACCAATTCCATGTTTAAATGTATCTTCGCCATACATTTCAATAGCTTCATCAAGTTCTTCATCATTAAGTAATTGACTAGCCTCTAAACCGGACATTAACGGATCAATAACAATATGACTTTCAAAATATAAAACTTTTTCTAAATTTTTTAATGTGATATCTAAAGCCAATCCAATTCTACTTGGAAGTGATTTTAAAAACCAAATATGGGCAACGGGAGCTGCAAGTTCTATGTGCGCCATTCTTTCTCTTCTGACTTTTGATAAAGTTACTTCAACACCACACTTTTCACATGTGATACCTTTAAATTTCATTCTCTTATATTTACCACATAGACATTCATAGTCTTTTGTAGGGCCAAAAATCCTAGCACAAAATAAGCCTTCTCTTTCCGGTTTAAATGTTCTGTAATTTATTGTTTCAGGTTTTTTTATTTCTCCAAAAGACCAAGATCTAATTTGTTCAGGACTTGATACGGATATTTTAATTTGATCAAAATTAATAGTTTCAACATTATTTTTAAATAAATTAGTAAGATCTTTCATTATTAAAGTTTCTCCATATTGTTATTGTTATTTGGATCGGTTTCTATTAATTCAACATTAAGGCCTAATGATTTTAATTCCTTAACTAAAACATGGAAAGACTCAGGGATGCCACTTTCAAAGTTGTAGTCTCCTCTAATTAAAGCTTCGTAAACTTTAGTTCTACCAGCTACATCATCAGATTTAATTGTAAGCATTTCTTGAAGCGTATTAGAAGCACCATAGGCCTCTAATGCCCAAACTTCCATTTCACCAAATCTTTGTCCACCAAATTGAGCTTTACCACCTAAAGGTTGTTGAGTAACTAAACTATAAGGACCTATAGATCTAGCATGAATTTTATCATCAATAAGATGATGAAGTTTTAGTACATACTTAAATCCAACCGTGACTTTTCTTTCAAAACGCTCTCCCGATCTACCATCATAAAGATAAACTTGGCCACTATTATCAAAACCAGCTTTATCCAAAAGAGAGGTAATCTCATCAGCATTAGAACCATCGAAAACGGGAGTAGCAAAAGTAACTCCTTTTTCTAAATTAGATGCTAATTCAACTATCTGATCATCATTCATTTCTGAAATTGATTTTGTTGAATTAGGGTTTTTTTCATAAAATTCAACAATAGAGTTTTTTAATTGAGCGATATTACCTTCTTTTCTAGCTAAATCTAAACTTTTAGAAATTTGTTGACCAATTCCATATGCAGCCCAACCTAAATGGGTTTCTAAAATTTGACCTATATTCATTCTACTTGGTACACCTAATGGATTTAATAAAATATCAACTGGGGTTCCGTCTTCTAGAAAAGGCATATCCTCTACTGGTACTATTTTAGAAACAACACCTTTATTACCATGTCTTCCTGCCATTTTATCGCCAGTTTGCAATCTTCTCTTTACAGCAACAAATACTTTTACAACCTTTAGAACTCCAGGAAGAAGATCATCGCCACTTTGGATTTTTTCAATCTTATTTTGAAATCTTTTATCTAATAAAATTATTGCATCATTGTAAATTTTTTTTTGTGAAGTAAATGTTTCCATTGTTGGCTGATCGTCAGTAGAAATTTTTTCTAAATAATCAGTATTTTTTGTTTTTAATAAAGTCCCCTCAATTTTTTCAGATTTTTGAATACCTTCAATTTGAACATTAGAAATTTTATTATTAAAAATACTAATTAAATTTTCCTTATAATTGTTTTCAAGAATTTCTTTTTCATCGTCTCTATCCTTAGCAAGACGATCAATCTCAACACGCTCAATAGCAATTGTTCTTTCATCTTTTTCAACACCTCTACGAACAAGTACTTGTACATCAACAACAACACCAGAATATCCAGTAGGTAATCTTAATGATGAATCTTTAACGTCTGCAGCTTTTTCAGAAAAAATAGCTCTTAATAATTTTTCTTCCGGAGTTATAGGAGAATCTCCTTTAGGAGAAACTTTACCTACAAGTATATCGCCATGCTTAACTTCAGATCCGATATAAACAATACCGGCTTCATCTAAGTTTGTTATGCTTTCATCACCAACATTAGGCATATCCCTTGTTATTTCTTCTGGCCCTAGCTTTGTATCTCTACATAAGACTTCAAATTCCTCAATATGTATCGATGTAAATTTGTCACCTTGGACAACTTTTTCCGACATAATTATAGAATCTTCAAAGTTATAACCATTCCACGGCATAAATCCCACAAGTAAATTTTTACCTAATGCCAATTCTCCAAGATCAGTACAAGGACCATCAGCAATTATATCTCCTCTAGCAACATAGTCGCCAATTTTAACAATAGGCTTTTGATTTATTGCGGTACTTTGATTGGATCTTTGAAATTTTTTGAGATTGTATATATCCACACCACTCTTATCCTTACTGATGTTTTTTGAATCTGATCTTATAACTATTCTAGAAGAGTCAACTTGATAAACATAACCTGCATTTTTTGCTACAACTACGGCTCCACTATCTCTCGCTACCTTAGATTCAAATCCAGTTCCAACAAGAGGAGCTTCATTTGTCATTAAGGGAACTGCTTGTCTCATCATATTCGATCCCATTAAAGCACGGTTAGCATCATCATTTTCTAAGAATGGTATCAAAGATGCAGCAACAGAAACCAATTGTTGTGGATTAACATCCATAAAATCAATTTCAGATGAGTTAGTAAAAATGAAATCACCTTTTCTTCTGCAACTTACAAGTTCTTCTATAAATTTATTATTAGAATCTAAAGGGCTATTTGCTTGAGCAATAGTATATTTTTCTTCCTCATCAGCATTTAAATATAGTACTTCTTTAGTTGCCATGCCATTAATAATTTTTCTATAAGGAGTTTCAATAAAACCATACTGATTAATTCTAGCATAAGAAGATAAGCTATTAATTAGTCCAATGTTTGAACCTTCAGGTGTTTCAATTGGACAAATTCTACCATAGTGAGTTGTATGAACGTCACGAACTTCAAATCCAGCTCTCTCTCTAGTTAGACCTCCAGGTCCTAATGCTGAAATTCTTCTTTTATGAGTTATTTCACTTAATGGGTTTGTCTGGTCCATAAATTGACTTAATTGACTTGAGCCAGTAAATTCTTTTAATACAGTCTGGATAGGTTTTGAATTCACTAAATCTTGAGGCATTATCGATTCAATATCAACACTTCCCATTTTTTCTCTTATAGATCTTTCCATTCTAACAAGGCCAATTCTGTATTGATTTTCAATTAACTCACCAACTGATCTAACTCTTCTATTACCTAAATGGTCAATATCATCTTTCTTCACGTTATTTGTTTTCATATCAAATAATCTTTTTGCTACTGATAAAATATCGATTTTATTTAAAATTCTGTGTTTTTTATTTTTATCAAGACCTAAATAAGTATTAATTTTAACTCTTCCAACTTGAGATAAGTCATATCTATCTTCATTAAAAAACATATTTTTAAATAAAAAGTTACTTGCTTCTAATGTTGGTGGTTCGCCGGGTCTTAAAATTTTAAAAATATCAAATAAGGCTTCTTCTCTTGAGTGATTTTTATCTGCAACAAGAGAATTAATAATTCCAAGATTACCAGCTGCTTGACTTGCATTGATAGTTGAAAATTCATTAATCGATAATTCTTTAAATCTTAAAAATAATTCTTCATTTAAGATTGTTCCAGCTTCAGCATAAACTAATCCTGTTTCAGTATTTACAATATCATTTGATAAGTAAAATCCTTCTAAATCTTCTTCTGTAAATAAGAACTTTGATATTTTTTTAGAATTAATCTCAGTCAATAATTTAAGTGAAAGTTTTACATCTTTGTATGCAAGTATTTCTTTAGAACTCGGATCCACTAGATTAAATGGTAAATTTTTATATTTAAAATTTTCTAAATCTAAATTTACAACCCAACCATCTTTATGACTCTTAAAAATATAAGATTCATAAAAGAAATTTAAAATTTCTTCACTGGTCATTCCTGAAATTTTATAAATATCAGGTTCAACTTTATTAATTTCACACTCTTCCAAGTACCTCTCTGAAGCTTTTGAAGGAAGTGATTGGAATATAGTTGTAGAAATCATTTTCTTTTTTCTGTCAATTCTAAAGAAAATATTATCTTTATGATCAAATTCAAAATCTAACCATGATCCTCTGTAAGGAATTATTCTAGCATTATATAATGTCTTGCCACTTGCGTGAGTTTTTCCACCATCATGATCAAAGAAAACACCGGGTGATCTATGTAATTGACTTACTACAACTCTCTCAGTTCCGTTAACAACAAAAGTACCATTATTTGTCATTAAAGGAAGATCTCCTAAATAAACAATTTGTTCTTTTATATCTCTTAAAGTTTTCTCTTCAGTTTCTTCATTGATATCCCATATTATAAGGCGGAAAGTTACCATCAAAGATGCAGAAAAAGTGAGACCTTTTCTTCTACATTCATCTACATCATATTTTGGATTATCTAGGGAATAATCTACATAATGCAGCTCTGATTTACCTGCGTAATCATTAATCGGGAAAACAGAATTAAATACTTCTTGAAGACCGGTATTTGATCTTTCTTCAGAAATCTTACCTAACTGTAATAATTTATCATAAGATATCTTTTGGATATCTACTAAATTAGGAACATCAATAGTTTTTTCGATCTTACCGAACGAATATCTAATTCTTTTCTTTTCAGTGAAACTGAGTGACATATGTGCTATAGAACCTAAACTACTTAAGTTCTACTTTTGCACCAGCTGCTTCAAGCTGTTTTTTTAATGCCTCTGCCTCATCCTTTTTAGCACCTTCTTTAATCACTTTAGGTGCAGCTTCTACCATATCCTTAGCCTCTTTTAAACCAAGACCGGTAATAGCTCTTACTTCTTTAATTACGTTAATTTTTTGATCGCCAGCTGCTGCAAGAACTACATCAAAAGAATCTTTTTCTTCTACTGCTTCTGCTGCTGGAGCTGCTGCTGCTGCTACTGGAGCTGCTGCTGAAACTCCCCATTTTTCTTCTAAAAGTTTAGATAATTCTGCCGCTTCCATTACTGTTAAAACTGATAAATCATCAACTATTTTATTTAAATCTGCCATTTGTCTCTCCCTAGTTAGTCTTTTTTGTTATTTAAAATTGAAATAATATCCTGATCAGGTCGTAGTAATAAACGAACTAATTGTGACGCAGGTGCACTAATCAACCCAACTATTTTTCCTCTAATTTCTTCTAGAGAAGGTAAAGTTGCAACCTTTGCTATATCATCTTTTAGATATATTGTTTTATCGAAAAAAGCTACCTCTGCAGATAGTTTTTTTGAATCTTTTTCAAATTTCTTACAAACCTTAGCTGTCCCAACAGGATTATTAGTAAAAATTAATAATTTCTGCTGAGTTAAACTTTCGGCAATAGCTTTTTTATCCTCTGTACTTTCTAAGAATATTTTAACTATATTATTTTTTGAAATTTTAGTAACTCCATCGTTTGCCCTAATTTCAGTTCTAAAACTGATCATGTCTTTAACCGTCATAGCATTAAATGATGCTACAAAAAGACCTGAATACTTAGAGGATAAATCATTGAGAGTTTCTAGATATTCTTTTTTTTGTAATCTATTCATAATTAAACACTCACCTTAATTCCTATTCCCATAGACGAAGATATATAAACTGAATTGATATAATTCCCTTTTACATTAGTTGGTTTGTTTTTTTTAACTTCCTCAACAAAACTAGTAATATTTTCCGATAATTTAACATCATCAAAACTAATTCTTCCAATTGAAGCATGAATAGTTCCTGCTTTATCGTTTTTGTATGCCACTAGTCCTTTATTAATGTTTGTTATAGTAGTCTTAACATCATTTGTAACTGTTCCAGTTTTAGGATTAGGCATCATTCCTTTAGGTCCTAAAATTTTAGCCATTTTACTTACTGTAGACATCATGTCCGGAGTAGCAATAATCACATCAACATCAATATTTTTTTCTAGTATAGTAACAAGATCGTCGCCACCTACATGCTTTACGCCTAATGCTGTTGCTTCCTCAGCGTTTTTTCCAGAAGCAAAAACTGCAATTTCAACTTTTTTTCCCAAACCATGAGGAGGAACAAAACTTCCTCTTACATTTTGATCGGATTGCTTAGTATCAATTGTGGTATTTAACGCAACATCAATACTTTCATCAAATTTTACAAATTTTCTTTCTTTAATTAATTTTAAACCCTCTTCAACAGAAAAAATCTTATCAAAATCAATTCCTTCAATTTGTTTTTTTCTATTTTTTGAAAATTTCACTTTAAACTACTTCCATTCCCATAGATCTAGCTGAACCCATAATAATTTTTGAGGCTTCTTCAATATCGTAAGCATTAAGATCTTCTAACTTTTCTTTTGCAATTTCTCTAACTTGACTCATTGTAACCTTACCTAAAAGACTTTTACCGGGAGTGCCATTTCCTTTTTTAATATTCGCAGCTTTCTTTAAATAAAAAGTTACGGGTGGTTTTTTTGTTATAAATTCAAAAGTTCTATCTTTATAAGCTGTTATAACTGTAGGTATTGGAGCCCCTTTTTCTAATTTACTAGTTGCATCATTAAACTGCTTACAAAAATCTTGAATGTTCAAACCTTTTTGACCAAGAGCTGGTCCTACTGGTGGTGCTGGATTGGCGCTACCTGCTGGGATTTGTAATTTGATATATCCTAATATTTCTTTTGCCATATTTTAACCCTTCACAACCTGCGAGTAGTCCAATTCTAAAGGAGTTGGACGACCGAAAATGGAGACCGACACTTTAAGCTTTTGTCTTGAACTGTCAACCTCTTCTATAATACCACTAAATGAAGCGAACGGTCCGTCAGACACTTTAATTTGCTCACCAACTTCGTATTCAAATTTTGGTTTTGGACTTTCTGCACCTTCAGTAATATCTTGAAGTAACTTAGATACTTCTTTTTCTGAAATAGCTAATGGTTTATTTTTAACTCCTAAAAAATTACTTACTTTAGGTATATCTTTAACTAAATGCCAAGTATCGTCATTCATTTGCATTTTAACTAGAACATAACCTGGAAAAAACTTTTTTTCTGAATTTATTCTCACGCCTCTTCTTACTTCAACAACCGCTTGAGTTGGAACAGAGACTTCAATTATGGAACTTTCAAGATCTTCTTTTTTGGCTTCATCAATAATAGCGTCTGCAACTTTTTTTTCGTAACCTGAGTGACAATTAACTACATACCACTTGTGTTTAATATCTAGAGAAACTTCCATTAACCTAATACCGATCTAATTAAAAAAGAAAAACTTTGGTCAATAATCATTAAAATAATTGCGGCAATAGTAACAACGATAATTACAATACCAGCAGAAGTAAAAGTTTCTTTTTTAGAAGGCCATGTGACTTTCGAAACTTCCTGTCGAACTTCTCTAAGATATTTTGCTGGGTTAAATTTCATTTTTTATCCTTAGTGGCAGGAGTGGCAGGCATCGAACCCGCAACCTCCGGTTTTGGAGACCGGCGCTCTACCAGTTGAGCTACACTCCTTCATTAACTATTGCCGCAGATGACTATTCTATAATCTCTGATACAACCCCTGAACCAACAGTTCTTCCACCTTCACGAATAGCAAATCTAAGATTGTTATCCATAGCAATTGGTGAAAGTAATTCTACTGTAAGAGTAACATTATCTCCAGGCATAACCATTTCAGTACCTTCTGGTAAAGTAATAGATCCTGTTACGTCAGTTGTTCTAAAATAAAACTGAGGTCTATAGTTAGCAAAGAATGGAGTGTGTCTTCCACCTTCTTCTTTACTTAAAGAATAAACTTCACATTTAAATTTTTTATGCGGTTTTATACTTCCAGGTTTAGCTAAAACTTGTCCACGTTCAACTTCTTCTTTTTTTGTACCTCTTAAAAGAACTCCAACGTTATCTCCAGCTTCACCTGAATCTAAAAGTTTTCTAAACATTTCAACACCAGTAGCTACAGTTTTTTGAGTTTCTGTAAGACCAATAATTTCAATTTCTTCTCCTGGCTTAATAATACCCTGTTCAATTCTTCCTGTAACAACCGTACCACGACCTGAAATTGAAAAAACATCCTCAACAGGCATTAGAAATGGCTTATCTAATTCTCTTGGTGGTTGTGGAATAAATGTGTCAACAGCTTCCATTAATTTAAGAATAGAATTTTTACCAATTTCCACATCTCCATCTTCGCAAGCCGCTAAAGCTGAACCACGAATAATAGGAGTTGTGTCGCCTGGAAATTCATATTTTTTTAAAAGGTCTCTGATTTCTTCTTCAACTAGATCTATTAATTCAGGATCATCAACTTGATCTACTTTATTAAGATAAACAACAAGAGCTGGAACACCAACCTGTCTTGCTAAAAGAATATGCTCTCTTGTCTGAGGCATTGGTCCGTCAGCTGCATTAACAACAAGAATACCGCCATCCATTTGAGCAGCACCAGTAATCATATTTTTTACATAGTCTGCGTGACCCGGACAGTCAACGTGTGCGTAATGCCTATTAGCAGTTGTATATTCTACATGAGCGGTAGAGATCGTAATCCCTCTGGCTTTTTCTTCAGGAGCTTTATCAATATCTGCATATGCTGTATAAACAGCGCCGCCTGATTCTGCGAGAACTTTTGTGATCGCAGCCGTTAAAGTTGTTTTACCATGATCAACGTGTCCAATTGTACCTATGTTACAATGGGGTTTCGATCTATCAAATTTTTCTTTAGCCATTTTAAATTATTACCTCTTTTTGTTTATTTTAATTAATAGTTTTAATTTCTTTTCTTTTTTATTATGTACTTTGGAGCGGGTGAAGGGAATCGAACCCTCATAGCCAGATTGGAAATCTGGAGCTTTACCACTAAGCTACACCCGCGGATTTTAAGCGGGTACCACTACCTAATTACATCCACAAAAAAAAATTTCCTGTGAGTTCGCTTAAAATACTAATTTTTCTTTAAAATTCAATATTAAACTCAAAAAAAATCAATAAAAGTGGTGGAGGGAGTAGGATTCGAACCTACGTACGCTTACGCGAACGGATTTACAGTCCGTCGCCTTTAACCACTCGGCCATCCCTCCGTAAAAGACTTCTTAAATCAAGGTAGATTAATAAATAATTGTCTTTGAAAGTCAATAGACATAAGGTTATTTATAGCTACTTAAATGTATATAATAGGTCATAACCCATGTATGAGTTGTATTACTCATAATCCTAATAAAATCAACAATATTTACGTATTTAATGAAAAAAAAGATGAATATAGTCAGTTAATTCAAAGTAAAGATTTAAAGAAAAAGCTTCATTATATTAATAAAAATGACTTTTCATCGATAAATAAGAATTTTAATTATCATGATCATATTATAATAGAAAGAGAACCTTTTCAGTCTGCAGGTTTGGAGGATATTATTAAAAAGTCTAAGGAAAAATCAACAATCTTAGTATTAGACCAGCTAACAGATCAGATGAATATTGGAAATATTTTTAGAACTGCCGCTTTAACAAATGTAGACGGCCTTATCCTACCAGAACATTCGTCAGCTTCAATCACATCAAGCACTGCAACAATTTCAACTGGAGCCGTAGAAGTAGTTAAATTTCATATTGCGAAAAATATTGCGAGAACAATTGAAGTGTTAAAAAAAAATCATTATTGGATCTACTCTTTAGACATGAATGGGAAAGATATTATCAATAAGGATTTTAAATTTGACAAAAAATCTGTAATTATTTTAGGGAGCGAAGGTAAAGGTATTAGAAAAAATATATTAGAACATTCAGACTTTATTATATCTTTAAAACAAAAAAATATCCCTCAAATAGATAGTTTAAATGCAGCAAACTCAGCAGCAATAGCATTATACCATATATACATAGATCAAGATTAATATTTATTGACTATTATTTTGTGCATCATTATAAATATAAAAATTAAGGTATTTATTATGCCGCGTTAGCTCATTTGGTAGAGCAGTTGATTTGTAATCATCAGGTGGCCAGTTCGATCCCGGCACGCGGCACCATACTACTTTTTAAATTATCTAAAATTGTTTATGACTTTAATTGATAAGTTAATTTCAATTATATAAAGTTTAATAAATGAATGAAAATATTGATCAATTTGGAAGAACTAATAAAGAGTTAAAGGATAGAGACATATTGGATAATAAACATATTGATCAATCAAAAAAAATTAAAGATTCTCTTGCAGAAATTAAAGAACAGTTAATAAATGAAAATTTTAAAATTCAGTTAAATGAAAATCATTCGCCTCCTAAAGAAACAATTACAAGTAAAGTAAATAGCTCATCTAGTAAAATTAAAGAACTAGAGGATAAAATTAATAATATTGAGTCTGAGTTTAAAAAAGAAATAAATATTAAATTAAATTCTATAGAAGAAAAAATAACTAACTTAAATAACTATTCACACAATGAAAAAAAAAAATTAAACAATCAAAAACTTGAAAATAATATTTTCTTTGAAATTGATAATCAATTAACTCCGTTAACTGCTAATGCAGTACTTGTCATCAATAAGAAAAATAATAATAAAAAAGCAAAATCACCTTTAATCAAAATTATTTATTTAATAGTTATTTGTTTATTACTTTTTGTTTTATCTATCTTCATAATTCAGTCAAAAAATCCTGATTTAAATAATTTAAGTATATTTGGAAAAGAGTACTTAAATAAATTTTTAGAGTTAATTAAGTATAAACAATAAATTAAATAGTTTGATGAGTTGTTGATTGTGTTTTTAATACGCTAGCAGCACTAAATTTAAATTCAGGAATTTTTCCATAAGGATCAAGCTGAGG
Organism: uncultured Alphaproteobacteria bacterium; assembly: GCA_963926395.1. Taxonomy (GTDB): domain Bacteria; phylum Pseudomonadota; class Alphaproteobacteria; order HIMB59; family HIMB59; genus HIMB59. The sequence goes on along the minus strand of CAWUWX010000025.1, from coordinate 4,384 downwards.
ATTTGTCAAAACATTTGCAGCTGCTTCAGCAAAACAAAATGGAATAAACACCATTCCTTCAGGTATCTCTTTATCACTTCTAACTTTAATAACTATAGAACCTCTTTTAGTCTTTACCTGAACTTGATCTCCAGGATTAATATCCATTCTCTTCATATCCCAACGATTCATACTTACTATCGCTTCAGGCTCAATATGGTCCAATACAGTAGCTCTTCTAGTCATAGAACCTGTATGCCAGTGCTCTAATAACCTTCCTGTGGTCAATATTAAAGGAAATTCATCATCTGGTAATTCAGCCGGCGGTATAAGTCTAGCTGGAACAATCTTACCTCTTCCATTAGCTGTAGGAAATGAATCTCTAAAAATATATTCACTACCAGAACTATCAGGAGCCTCACAAGGATAGGTAATGGCATTTTCTTTATCTAATCTCTCCCAAGTAATATTTTTAAGAGAGTCCATTATCTGACACATTTCATTAAATACATCACTCGGATGTAAATAACTCCAATCAAGACCCATTCTTGTAGCTATAGCTTGAGTGATCCACCAATCTTGCCTTGCATCTCCAGGTGGAGGTACAACTTGTCTACCCATTTGAACGGTTCGATTAGTATTTGTATAAGTTCCAGTTTTTTCTGCATGAGCAGAAGATGGTAAAATTACATCTGCATGCCAAGCTGTCTCTGTTAAGAATATATCCTGGACAACTAAATGCTCAAGTTTCGCTAAAGCTTGTCTTGCATGTTTTTGATCAGGATCAGACATAGCAGGATTTTCTCCCATTATGTACATAGCTTTGATTTGATCATCATGAATAGCATGAATAATTTCAACAACAGTTAAACCTCTCTTAGGATCCATTTCCTTGCCCCAAAATTTCTCATAAGTATTTTGATTATCTTTTCCATCTACAACTTGGTAATCTGGGTACATCCAAGGAATAAGACCCGCATCAGAAGCACCCTGAACATTATTTTGACCTCGCAATGGATGAAGTCCTGTGCCCTCTCTTCCAATTTGACCAGTACTTAAAGCTAAAGCTATCAAACATCTAGCATTATCAGTTCCATGGACATGTTGAGAAACACCCATTCCCCAAAAAATTATTGATTTTTCAGAAGTTGCGTAAAGTCTTGCTACTTCTTTGAGAGTTTCAGCTTTTATTCCGCAAACTGCTTCCATTTTTTCTGGTGAAAAATCTTTTATATTTTCTTTTAACTCTTCAAAACCTTCGGTTTGTCCTTGAACATATTGTTCATCATATAAATTTTCATTAATAATTGTATGAAGCATTGCATTTAGCATAGCTACATCAGTACCTGCTTTAAACTGAAGATTATGTTCTGCATACTTTGACAATCCTTGTTTTCTTGGGTCCATAACTATAATTTTAGCTCCTCTTTTAGCTGCTCTCTTTAAATAAGTTGCAGCCACTGGATGATTTTCAGTTGGTCTTGCTCCAATAACAATAATGCAGTCGGCAATAGTTGCCGCATTAAATGGAGCTGAGACGGCACCTGATTTTACACCTTCAAAAAGTGCGGCAACAGAAGACGCGTGACAAAGTCTTGTGCAATGATCAACATTGTTAGAGCCAAATCCAACTCTAACTAATTTTTGAAATAGGTAGGCTTCTTCGTTTGAACATTTAGCAGAACCAAAACCTGCAAGACCTTTAGGTCCCTCTTCGTTAAAAGTTTTTGTAAATCCGTTAGCTGCAATATCTAAAGCATTTTCCCAGGTCGTTTCCTCAAAATAATCATAAATATTTTTATCATCTATATTTGCATCCCATTTTTTTGGTGCTGTTTTTTTTCTTATTAGAGGTTTTGTTAGTCTTCCTTCGTGATTAATATAATCAAAACCAAATCTACCCTTAACGCATAATCTATTTTCATTAGCGGGGCCATTTTTTCCATCGATATGAAGAATTTTATCGTCTTTTACACTTACTTCAGTTTGACACCCAACTCCACAATAAGGACAAACACTTTCAACTTTTTTATCTGCCACTAGATCATTTCTTTTTCCTTCTTGATCAACTAGAGTTGTTTCGAGTAAGGCTCCAGTTGGACAAGCTTGAACACATTCACCACAAGCCACACATGTACTTTCACCCATAGGATCATCTAAATCAAAAATTATTTTTGCTGTAGATCCTCTAAAAGCCATTCCAATCACATCATTTACCTGGACTTCTCTACAAGCCCTAACGCATAGACCGCAATTAATACATGCATCGAGATTAACACTCATAGCAGTATGACTTTGGTCTAAAGATATTTTTTCTTTTGGTGGAAATCGGCTTTCTGTTACTCCTATTTTATCTGACCATTTCCAAAATTTAGAATCTGGATCGGGAGAAATTTCTTTCTTAGGTTGATCAGCAACTAAAAGTTCAAAAACCATTGATCTTGATTTTTTTGCTCTTTCTGAATTTACAGTAATTTCCATACCTTCCGTAGGCTTTCGAATACATGAAGCGGCAAGAGTTCTCTCACCTTTAATCTCAACCATACAAGTTCTACAATTTCCATCAGCCCTATATCCAGGCTCATCAGAATAACAAAGATGAGGTATGTCTATTCCATTTTTTGTTGCCACTTGCCAAATAGTTTCATCTTTTTCAGCTTTATATTCTTTTCCATCAATTTTAAATAAAGTTAAATCAGACATCAATTAATTGGTTACCTCTGAAGGAAAATGCTTGATCACAGAAAGTAATGGATTTGGAGCCGCTTGTCCTAGTCCACAGATGGAAGCGTCCATCATTGCAGAAGACAGCTCTTGAAGCAATTCTATATCCCAGGAATCTCTATTCATTAATTTAAGTGCTTTTTCAGTTCCATTTCTACATGGAGTGCATTGACCACAACTCTCATCATGAAAAAAGAACATTAAATTTTTAGCTATATCTTTCATATTGTCTTCACCGGATAAAATCACAACAGCAGCGGAGCCAATGAAACATCCATGTTCTTGAAGCGTATCGAAATCAAGAGGAATTGAATCGAGACTTGCTGGAAGAATACCTCCTGATGCACCTCCTGGTAGGTAGGCTTTAAATTCATGACCGTCTAGCATTCCATCACAATAATCTCTAATTAATTCTTTTATGGTAATACCTGCAGGAGCTAATTTAACTCCAGGATTTTTCACTCTACCCGAAACAGAATAAGTTCTTAAACCTGTTCTTCCATTTAAACCATGACTATTAAACCAACTAGCACCTTTTTCTAAAATTTCCCTTACCCAGAAAACGGTCTCCACATTATGAATTAAGGTAGGTCTTCCAAATAGGCCTACTTGGGAGGGAAAAGGTGGTTTATGTCGAGGATACCCTCTTTTACCTTCAAGACTCTCTAGCATTGAAGATTCTTCTCCACAGATATATGCCCCCGCACCTCTTCTAAAATGAATTCTTGTTTTAATATTTAAATTTGCAGCTTCAACTTTTTTTATTTCTTCTTTTAAAAATTTAATGACGTCAGGATACTCGTCACGCATATATATATATACGTCTGTGGCTTCAACTACCCATGCAGCAATTAACATACCTTCTAAAAATCGATGAGGATCTTTTGTTAAATAATGGTGATCCTTAAAAGTACCTGGCTCACCCTCATCTCCATTGATAGCCATCAGTCTGGGTGAATTTTCTGCTCTTACAAATCTCCATTTTCTTCCAGTTGGAAATCCTGCTCCACCTAGTCCTCTGATACCAGAGCTTTCCATCTCTTCAATTAATTTCATTGGGTCTTTTGAATTAGACAAACATTGTTCTAATAATTTATATCCACCATTTTTTTTATAATTATCAAAATTAATAAAATTTGGTATGATCGGTTTTAATTCATTTGAATCTAGAATTAATTTAATTTTATCTGTAGTGGCATTAGTAACATGTCTTTTGCCAACTTCAACAACAGGAGCTTGATGACAACGACCCATACATGGTGCACGAACAACTCTTACAGAAGGACTAAACTTTTCTTTAATTTTTTTTTCTAAGGACTGGCAACCGTTCATCTCACAAGTAATACTATCACAAACCCTAATTGTAACTGGAGGAGGAGTATCTTCACCCTCTTCTATAATATCAAAATGAGCATAAAAAGATGCCGTTTCGTAAATTTCAGTTAAAGGTAGATTTGTCAATTCAGATAAAGCAGTTAAATGCTTATAAGATAGGCATTTATATTTATCTTGTATTAAGTGGAAACATTCAATCAGCATGTCTCTTTGCCTAATAAAATCATTAGGAATCAATTTCTCTAATTCAAGAATAGAGGTATCATCAGCATGTCTTCCTTTATTAAAATTTAAGGCGTTTCTTCTACCAGAACCTGGATGAATTTTTTTTTTAGTTTCCATATGT
>CAWUWX010000024.1:0-3114 GCA_963926395.1 uncultured Alphaproteobacteria bacterium | reverse complement strand
ATAAGGCCTGAATTAAATGGATGAAAAACTAAGTAATGATTTCATTGATGAAGTTTTATTCCGTAAAACATATGTTCGTCAATTTGATTATTTAAAAAAAATTAAAGAATTATTCTCTTCTGTTGAAGAGTATATGGTTCTTCATTGCATTGCATCACACAATAGCAAAGACCTAATCTTAGAAATAAAATCAAGCGGACTTATAGTTGATGCTGATTTATATATTAAAAATTATTGGGATAGCTTGATAAATAAAAAAAATTCAGGCGTGAGCATTCATGGAATTAGTAGAGATACAGAAATACCAAGAACTACAGTTAAACGTTGGACTAATAGTTTAATTCAAAGGGGATTAATTATTAAAAATTTAGATGGTTATCTTGTACCTACTGGCCTCATAAGAGAGTACTGCAAAGATCTAAGAGAATTAGTTAGCAAGGAGCATATTGATTTTGCCAATTTTTATTCTTCCTTAAAAATATAAATGAATTCTAAACTAATAATATTTGTATATAGTAAGTAACAACTTTGGATCTGGAATTACAAATTATAATTGCTATTGTAACTTTTTCTTTAATGTTATGTGTTGGGCTACTTAGTTCTTTAAATGAAATAAAGAAAAATATTTTCGTATTTGATAAAGACTTCAAAGTGGCTGTCCTCTCACAAATGATACTTGTGCCTTTGATCACTTACATATGCATTACATTTTTTTTTGATATAGACCTAGAATTTAAAATCTTTCTGATGTTAATCGCATTAGCACCAGGAGCTGTAATTTCTACAGCCTACGTTAACCTTTCAGGGGGTAATACCGTGTTGTCATTGAAACTAAGTTTTTATTTAACAATTCTAAGTGCATTTACTCTACCTATACTTTTTAAAATTTATAATGACTCTATAATTGATGGAGTAAATGTTGATATTATTAAGGCTATCTTAAAAATTTCAATACTAGTGATTTTGCCAATTTTTATAGGAGCAAAAATTAAACAAAAATTTTCAAATCTTAATAACAGATTAATTAAACTGATTGCTGTGATCATTCTTTTATTTAGTTCTGTAATAACTTTTCAAATTTTTGATAAGAATCTAACAATGGAATATTTCAACAAAATTCCTTATATGCTCATCTTAATAATTTTTTTTATTTTATCTGCAGCACTCTTAGGCATAAAATTTAAACTTAAAAAAGAAAATCGAATTACATTAATTATTGAGACTTTTATGCAAAATCAAGCTGTCGTGTTAACTATTGGCTCAATTACAATGCCTGGTTATACTTTAGTGGTAAGTTCTTTACTTTGGATGACTATTCAATTCGTCTTTGGATATATTTTTATATTTATGAATTATAAAAAATAAAATGGCTAAAGATGGAAAATTCACTGGCGGTGCGTATGCATATTTAATGTTTATATCTGATCTTTACACTAGGTGTGGAAAAGATCTTAATTTAACTTTTGATGAATTTATAGTTTTGCAAGTTGTAGTGAGCCAATGGATATATAATACAAATCAAAATGAAATAAGTAGCTACAATAAAATGTTTGAGAATTCTATTAACCATCAAGACTATTTGAAAACTGTAGAAAACACTAAGCTAACTATTTTAAGTATTGCCAATATTTTAGCACAACCCAAAGAAACAGTCAGAAGAAGGATTCAAAAATTAATTGATTTTCAATTATTAACAAAAAAAGATGATGGGGGGATCGTTTTAGGAAAAAACTACATAATAATTATCCGTGAATTTTCTCATGAAACAACTAAACAATTTTGTCGTATGATAAAATATTTTGCTAAAGAAGGGTTAATTCAAGATTTTATTGAGTTTGACGATCAAGAAATTAATTTTTAGAAATTTAATATTTCTTCTTTAATTTTAAAATAATGATCTTGTGTAGCGCAATTTACTAAATTAAAAAAATGGTATGACTTATTTTTTGTCAAAGACAAATTTTTTCTAAAAGTAGAGTAAGAAGTTTCTTTGAGTGAATTAGTTAATAGAATTGTTTCCCATACAAAAGATTGTTGCTCTTGTTTAATTTTTTCATCCGTTAAACCTTTAGTATCTAAGCATTCAAATAACTTAATCGAAGTCATAATAAAATAAGTTAAGAGACTTTTTTCAGAGTCATTCTCTAAGGGGAATAAAGATTGTGTATCGTAATCTTTATTTGCTAAGTTATTTAGATAGTTGCACTCTTCAGCAATAATAGAAAATTCTTTTAGTAAGTTATCTGCCGTAACATATTCCGTAGAAGATTTAGCACCAAGGAATAAAGATCCATTTTCTTTTTTATTTTCTTTAATTTTTATTTTACTTTGGTTTAGTTTCTCTTTGATTTTTATACAATGTTTTTCAATTTGAAGAAGGCTGGCCGATAAAGAACTAAGCGTATATTTATTAAATTGTTTTTTAATAACTAAAAAATAAAAGTTATCAAGCGATTCCAATTCGTTAACATACTTTTGAAACTCTAAGCGCTTAAAAGGGGTCACCAATTTTTCTAAATATTTATTAAATTTATAATTATCATTTTGACGTTTAATTTCGTTTAGGTATAAATACTTATCATATTCATTAATATTTGTTCCTATATCTAATCTATCCTCCATAATGTCATTCCGCTTATCGAAAATTGTTAGGTGTTTAAAGGATTTATCAATATTTTTTTTTTCTAAAGATTTTGCCTTCAGATAGGAACTGGGAGATTTGACACCATCTAAGTTTTCATCTTCTTTATTATTTGGTAATATGATCATTATAGAATTTACAATTTTAAACTAATTTAGTGAAAATAGTATTTAAGGTGACCTAAAATGGGCTATTAAAAATTACTTTCCCTTATAATAATTGCCCAGATATATTTATAAAACCTCTCAATTGAGTTGAATCTTTTAGTTTCAAGAAGAATGACACCTGGGGTAATGACATCTAAATAGGAAACTGGAGATGAGGGTTTAAGCGTAATTTTATAGTAAGCATCCTCAGATTTTAAAATTATTCCATTTTTGTTGATTTCTCTTACAGCTATTGGGCCATCATAAATTGATGTTAGCATCGCGTAAGATGAAAAATCATCTTCTGGGGAGTCACTAATATCAACA
>CAWUWX010000023.1:0-33413 GCA_963926395.1 uncultured Alphaproteobacteria bacterium | reverse complement strand
TTCACATTGTTTTTCTAATTCTTCATTAGATAAAGCTGAAGGATTATTAATACCAGGGCATATAGGTACATTTGCTTTTTTTGCTAAATCCAATGCGGTAGTTTTGTTTCCCATGTCTTTAATATTTTGAGGCTTAGGACCAATCCAAATAATTTGATTATCAATTATCTTTTGGGCAAAATCTGCGTTCTCTGATAAAAAACCAAAGCCAGGATGTATAGCATCTGAATTAGTTTCTTTTGCTGCTTCAATTATTTTTTGATGAACAAGATAGCTTTCTTGCGCTTTACTTGGACCAATAAAAAAAGCCTCATCAGCCAATCTTACATGCTTACTTTTTCTATCTGCTTCGGAATATACTGCAACTGATTTATATCCCATCAACTTACAGGATTTAATAATTCTACATGCTATTTCTCCACGATTAGCTATTAAAATTTTTTTCACTATTCACTAACTATATACGGCATTTTTTCATCATTATTTTTAATGGGCTTCGTTTTATTTTCATTATTTTTTGATAAATTTTTTCTAAGTTCTTGTAAAATTTCAATTGCATTAGGCGTATCAGAGTGAATACAAATAGTGTCACAGCCAACGACAATATCTCTCCCGTCAATTGCTTTAACTTTATTTTCTTTAATTGCTCTTTGACATCTCTCTACTGCACGGTCAGCTGGATAATGTTTATTTCTTCCTTTAGCGATTACCAAGTATCCTGTTTCATCGTATTCTAGATCTGAATAAAATTCTGCAATAAATTTTATCCCTCTTTCTTTATAAACTTTTTCATGAAAAGTATTGACCATACCAAAAACACCAACGTTAAATATTTCTGCTGCATCAGCTATTCCGTGAGCAACGTCTTCTTCTTTTGCAGAAACACCATATAAAGAACCATGAGGCTTGATATGATTTAACGGGATTTTAAACTCGTCAAGAAATGCCTTTAAAGCTCCTGTCTGATATAAGACTAAATTTTTAATTTCTTCTCTTTGCATTTTCATTGGCCGACGACCAAAACCAACTAAATCAGGATATGAGGGGTGTGCTCCGACCTTAACATTATATTTTTTAGCTAATTCAACTGTTTTTCTCATTGTATTTGGATCAGATGCATGAAAACCACAAGCCACATTTGCAGCATCAATATAAGGCATAATTTCTTCATCTTCAGCAAAGGAATAAATTCCAAAACCTTCTCCCATATCACAATTTAAATCTACCATTTGGTTCTCCTTATTATTAATCTATATAAAATATGATGATTTTGTGAAAATCTTATCCACATTATGGAACATTTTTAATATATTCCTAACATTTATAAGTAATATAATTGTCATATATATATAAGGAGGAATTTAATATGGTATGGCTTAAAAAATTTATAGCTATATTTGCTGTTTCTTTCATTGGAATTGCTGGCAACTTAAACGCTGACATTCTTGATGAAATTCCAGCTGATATTAGAGACTACGTTTACAATCCAGACTTTATGGACCCTATGCAGCCACTTGGTGAAAGTGTATACAGAAACTTCAAAAGTGATAGACCACTACCTTGGACTATCGGTTATGCGAGTTCATACGCTGGAAACCTTTGGAGAAAAGGCGTTATGGAAAGATTGTATGGAGACTATCTGCCAAAGATGAAAGCGGCAGGTATCTTAAACGATATCGTTGTTACACAATCTAACTTAAAAGATGCTGTTCAGATTCAACAAATGAGACAATTAGTTGACCAAGGTGTTGATGGATTAATCGTTTGCTGTTCAAACCCAGTTGCTCTTAATCAAACAATTGAATACGCATACGGTAAAGGCGTACCTACTGCATCAATGACCGGTTTCCTAACATCAGAATATGCGATCAGTACTTCTGTTAACTATGCCATGGGTGGTTACCGTATTGCTACTTGGCTTGCTGAAGCTATTGGTGGTGAAGGTAACGTAGTTATTATGGAAGGTATCCCTGGAGCTTCAGCTTCTGATTCCCAGCATGCTGGAATGAAAGCTGGATTTGCAGAATATCCTGACATTACGATTGTTGCTGAGATTGCTCACATGTGGACACCTCAAGTTGCTCAAGCAGAACTTCAAAAATGGCTTTCAGCTAATACGATTGAAGTTCATGGATTTGCAGTTCAGTCATCTGGTGAATCAGGCGCTTTAAATGCACTTGAGTCTTCAGGAAGACCAATGGTTCCAATGTCACTTGGTGGTGAAATTGGATCATTCTGTTACTGGAGAAATAATCCTGACTATATCGATACAGCTATTTATACATGGCCTCCAGGGGACGATGCAGAATTTGCTATGAACGTTCTTCTTAGAACTATGCAAGGGCAAGGTTTGAAAATTCAATCAATTCTTGTTCCTCCATATGAAGAAGATGTTGAAACTATTCAGTCATTCGTTCCTGAAGACTGTGATAGAAATTCAAGTGAGTTCAGAACAGTTGGTATTGAAAACTGGGCAAGCGACGAGTATCTAGATAACTTCTTTGATAACGGTGCAGCATTACTCTAAGTAATTAGTTAAATCTATTTATACTTTAACTAATGAATGAAGAAAAATTAATAGATAGCGCTTCCGCTGAAAAGCCAGCGCTATCTTCAACAAAATCAAGCGGAGATATTTTTGTTCAAGATGCAAATAAATCGTTCGGGGTAACTAAGGCTTTAAATGGTGTAAATTTTAAAGCTAATTTTGGAGAAATTCATGCAATTGTTGGTGGAAATGGATGTGGTAAAAGCACTTTAGCTAAAGTTATATCCGGGGTTCTTCCTCTTGATAAGGGGAAAGTGTCTATCATGGGTCAATCGCCCAATTCTCCAATTGAAGCTCAAAAAATTGGAATTTCAACAGTATTCCAAGAAGTCATGATAGCTGAAGAAGCAACTGTTTATGAAAATTTATTTATTGGCTATGATAGCTTCTTTGGTAAAAAATTAAATCACAGGGAGAAAGTGGAAAAAGCTGCTCAAATTATGCTTGAGTTAGCTGGAGAGTTTGTAGATCCCTATACTATCGCAAGTCAATTATCTCTTGGGATGAAGGCATGGGTAACAATTGGTAGAGCTTTCTTAAGAAAACCTAAAGTATTAATTTTAGATGAATCTTCTGCGGCTCTTGATTTTGATTCTACGGAAAGATTATTTGAAAAAATGAGAGAGCTTAGAAATAGTGGAGCAGCAATCTTTATTGTGACACATAGAATTGCAGAACTAGTAAGAATTAGTGATCGAGCTACCGTGATGCGCGATGGAAAAGATGTTGGCGTATTGTCCGGCGATGAAATTACTGAAAAAAATTTACTAGCCTTAATGACTGGTAATAAGAAAATAGAAACTGCCGCTGAAAATAAATCAACACCCCCTAACTCAAAAAGTGAAGAGATTGTTTTATCTGCAAAAAAACTAAAAATTTGGGAGAATGAATCTGAGATTAATTTTGATTTACCTAAAGGAGAAATTTTAGGCGTCACAGGCTTAGATGGACAGGGACAAGATAATTTTGTAAAGGCTTTAGCCGGTATCGGAGAACCCATTAGCGGAGAAGTGATTATTAAACTATCTGACGAAGAACGAGAACTAACAAAAAAAGATTATAAAAAAGTTTTAAATTTATTAGATGCAAAAAAAAGTGGAATTGGTTATGTCTCAGGTGATAGAAAAAAAGAAGGAATTTTTCCTAATATGAGCATATATGAAAATATGGTCTTGCCTTTATATAAGGGAGAGAAAGCAAAAACATCGGGGGGTTTTTTAGGTTTTATCAAATGGACTGAATTAAATGGAACTTTTGATTGGGAAGTAGAAAGATTAAACATTAAAACTGGACCAAAAAATAATCTTATTACATCCTTAAGTGGTGGAAATCAGCAAAAGGTTATGATAGCTAGAGCATTTACAACTACACCTAAAATTTTAATTCTCAATGATCCTGCTAGAGGCATTGATGTTGGCGCAAAAAGAGATCTCTATAAGCATCTAAGGATTTTTGTCAACGAAGGCGGGACTGTAATTTTTCTATCTAGTGAGTTGGAAGAGTTTATTGGATTATGTCATCGAGTTTTAGTTTTTAGAGATGGAGGAATTTTTGAAACATTTGAAAAAGAGGATATTAATCCTAATGTAATTTTAGAAGGCATGTTTGGGCATAGAAAAAACACAAATAACACTTCAAGTAATTCTAATTCAGATACCCATATTAATAAAAAGGAAACTTCTACTCATAATCTTATAAAGATTAAAGTTGAACCGGCTAAACCCTCTCATATCCAAGTTGTAGATTTTGAAAATAAAACTGACTCTAAAGATAAGATAAAAATTAAATACTTTTAGATGACTCAAAAATACAAACCATCAGATTTAGAAATATTTGAAAAAATAAATATTCTTGGTGAGAAGCTGCCATTAAATTCAAAAGAAAAAAATTACAGGCGTGATACTACGCTACTAGATAAAACAGTAAATTTAAAACAAAACGTTAGCTACAAAAGTAATGATGAGCATCAATTTTCATTAATTGAAAATAAACTATCTAACCCTCAAACAAATAAAAGTTCTAAGATTTTTTTCTCTCAAAATAGCATTGATGATCCCTCAGGATACAAAGGAATGTATCCTCACAATATTAAATTCAAGCAATCACGAACTAAAAGACCTTCAGTCAAAGTGCACGTCAATGAAGATGGCAGTTTTCCTAAATTTAATTTAAACGACCGTTCAATCAAGTCAAAAAACTTTAAAGGAATGTATGCTGAGCCAAAATATTTACCCGGAGGCGATAAATATTTACTGGTTGAATTTGGAAATGTTATGAACTTGGAATTAAATTTTAAAGCTCAGGGCTTAGCCAAAGCAATTGAAAGTGCAAAAATAAAAGGGATATACGAAACACTTCCTTGCTTTGCTTCAATGTTAGTTCACTACAATCCTGATGATATTAAATTTGAAGATTTGAAGAATGAGCTTATTTCATTGGTAAATAACCTTAAAAGTTCTGATGATACGATTGTTCAAAGTAGATTATTTCGATTTCCTACAGTTTATTTAGACAAATGGACTAAAGAAGCAGTAGCAGACTATATAGCTAAGATTACATATAAAAAGCCAGATCCTGAATTTATTGTAGAGTTAAATAATTTAGAAAATGTTGAAGAGTTTGTAAGAATACACTCTGGTACAGAATATTGGGTTGCTTCGCTAGGTTTTTGGCCTGGTCTTCCTTTTACAATGCCCCTTGATCCAAGATGTAAACTCACAGCACCAAAGTATAACCCGCCAAGAACTTGGACACCAAAGGGGGCTGTTGGTATGGGAGGTTCTTCAACAGCAATTTATCCGGATAAACTTCCTGGTGGTTATCAAATATTCGGAAGAACTCCTATTCCTATATGGGATCCAGAAAAAAGATTTTCTATCTTTAAAGATAGTATTTGTTTATTTAGGCCGGGAGATCGCATTAAATTTGATCCTTGTAGTTATGAAGAATTTGAATCTATAGAAAGAAAGATTATAGATGGAAGTTATAAATATGATGTCATGGAAGATCATAAGTTTTCTATCAAAAATTATAAAAATTGGGTTTCAGAATTGGATTGGAATAAGAAATTTTAAATATGTTTGAAGTAATTAAAAAAGGCCTTGAGACTTCATTGCAGGACTATCCTGGAAGAGTAGGATTTCTAAACCAAGGCTTTCCTCCGTCTGGGCCTATGGACAGTTGGTCGTTTCGTTTAGCAAATTTAGTGGTGGGTAATAATGCAGAAGAAGCAGCTTTAGAATGTCAGTTTATGGGGCCAACTTTAAAGTTCGAAACTGATCATGTAATATCCATTTGCGGTGGAGATATGCAGCCTAAGATTGATGGGGTAGCTATCCCGCTATGGGAAAGCATTTTAATCAAAACCGGACAAATTTTAGAATTAAGTTTTTGTTTAACTGGAGCAAGAACGTATATAGCATTTTCTGGTGGTATAAAATCTGATCTATGGCTTGGCTCCAAATCTACTTTTCATAAAGCCGCAATTGGTGGAATTGAGGGAAGCGCAATTAAAGATAATCAAAAAGTACAACTTGGAATATCAGTTGGACAGGCGGGAAAAAAAATTAAAAAAGAAGTTATTCCTAAAATGTCAAATGATGGGTTGTGGGAAATTGAAGTAGTCAGAGGTCCTAATGATGATTGGTTAGATAATAACGGATATGAAATTTTTTTAGCTGCAAAATGGAAATTACAAGCTAGAAGCGATAGAACAGGCTTCAGATTAGATGGTCCTCTTTTGACCTTTACTGAAAAAGCTACGGATAAGTCTCCTGAACACGGATATGAACCCTCTAATATTATTGATCAAGGGTATCCTGTTGGAGGAATTAATTTAGCTGGGCAAACCCCCATTATACTTGTTAATGATGGTCCAAGTATGGGCGGTTTTATTGTTCCTTTTACAGTTCCTTCGGCTTCATTTTGGAAATTAGGTCAGGCTAAACCAAATGAACATTTTAAATTTAGGGAAATATCAGTAGAAGAGTCTCAGGAAATGCGAAGTTATCAAACTTCGATTTGTTCAGAAAAAAGTATTATATAGGAGGTAAAATATGTCGACACAAGTTTTAACATCAGTACCAGGAAATATTTGGAAAGTTCTCGTTAGTGTAGGAGATGCTGTGAATGAGGGTGATATTTTATTTATTATGGAAGTAATGAAATCGGAAGTAAACCATAGCGCCCCTATTAGTGGAACTATTACAGAGGTGCATATACATAATGATCAAGAGGGTGTAAATCCCGGTACGGTTGCGATAGTGATTGAATAGATGTTGGAAAATTTAATTTTATATAATGGGCCCACTTCCCCTTTTGGAAGAAAATGTAAAGTAACAGCATTGGTACTTAAAATTGAACACCAAGAAGAAAAAATTAATATTTATAAATCGCGTTTTTTAGATGAGCATAATCCACTGAGACAAGTTCCAACATTGATGGTGGGTAATAAAACAATTACGGATAGTGATAATATTTGTTTGTATTTTGACAGTATTTCAAAAACAAAATCTTTATTTCCAAAAGAAAGATATTGGGATTGTATGACAATGATCAGTGTTGCAAACGGAATAATGGAAAACGCTGTAAATAGATTTATTGAAATGTCCGCTCTACCAGAAGCAGAACAAAGACCCGTAGCAATTGAAAGATTTGAAAAAAAAATATTAAGATCGATATCATGGATAGAAAATAAGTTTGATGAGTTTGCAAAAAAAGAGATTTCAATGGATCAAATAGCTGTAGCCTGTGCTTTAGACTACACTAGTTTAAGACTTTCAAGTGAATGGAAAAAACAAAACCCTAAGCTAACCGAATGGTTAGAATTAATTACAGAAAATGGATACATGAAGAATACACTTCCTGGCGAAAGTTTTAAGTATGAATAAATTATTTAGAAATTATAAAATATAATGATACATTCCTTTTCTATGAAATTTTTAATTATTGCTCTTGGCCTATTTATGTTTTTATCATCAAATTTAAAAGCTGAGTATGAAATGCACATTCCTAATTGCACTCAAAAAGGTGTTGAAAATTGTGGTGGATTTTTATTTGATAATGAAACTGGCGATGTTTTATTTTGTGGATCTGACAGTTGTACAGATTTGAAACTTCCAAAATCTTGGAAAGGTAAGGTTGCAGATAAACAATCAAAACAAGATCAAATAATTGAGATGTTATCCAATCTCCAAAATGGCACCATTATAAATTCTTCAGAAAATTCTCAAAAAATTATAGTAGAAGAACCTGAGTTAGAAACGAAAGAAGAAGTTAAGAAGAAAGTAGTCAAATGCGACAAAGCTAAAAAAAGTCTTTGTAAAGGTACTGGCGGAATGCAACTTGGCGGATCTAAAATGAAGAAAAAGAAGAAAACAACAGAATAATATTGAATCAAGCAAATTCACGTAAAGCATTATCAATAATCATTATAAGAGAGAAATTAGCATTAGATTTGTCAGAAGAACTTTCTATGAATAAGGAAGAAGCTATTGAAATAATTGATTTTTCATTACAATTAGTTGATAAATGGCCCGTGAATTACCATCAGCTTAAGGAAGAAATTAAAGCTTATATAATTATCAATATGCTCTCTTTAATTACTAAATTCCAATAACTAAATACCACTAGTATCAATTTTTGATTGATTAGTTTTTTCATTCTTTGTTTCTTGAAGTTCATTAAAGTTTTTATTTTCTCTAACCCTAAATTCCTGATCGCTTAAAATGATATCCATTCGTCTATTATTAAAACTATAGTCACAAGTAACGCTAAAAATAAAATTATCATTTTTTCTTTTATTAGTCAGGTGGATATCCCACGTAATTTTACTTTTAAGATTTATAGGGAGTCTTTTCTTTTCAATTAGAAATAAATCAGAATTTTTTTCTTCAAATAATTTTAAAAATATTTCTTGTATACCTAAGCACTCTACAGGACTCATACTTAATTTATTATTAGATCCATGAATTTCATAAATATTTCCAGCTACAGTAGATTTTATAATATATTTAGTTAAATATTTATTTGGAGTAAGAACTCTGTCTTCAGCTAACTCTATGGAGTCTATATCTTTTTTATTATAGATAATTTCTCCATCTCCAGCATATTGATAAATGTCTGAATGTAATTGATAGCCAAAAAGGTCTAGAGAATAAGCATTGTAAACAGCGGCAAGACTTAAAGAAAGATATAATAAAAATTTTATCATTTAAGAATCATAACATCCATTTAGTTTTTTGTAATTTTATTGTATGGATAAGGTATGTCTTCTAGTGAAAATTTTTTGCAATATCCGACTCCATGGATTAATTTAGACCATAAATGATCTCCTTGTTGCGTTAAACTAGGAATTCCGTATGAAGCAATTGTTAAAAACCAAATTTTAAAGGAATCTTTAGAAACTCTATCTGCCTGAGAGTTAATCAGCTGAGAAAATGTATCTTTCCACTGTTTGATTAGCGACTGAATTTGGTCTTCAGTTAAATCTTGGGCATTCATAAAATATTTTTTTTGTAAAAAAGATCCTTCTAAATTTAAAATCCGGTATTTAAAATCATATGCATTATCAAGTATAAGAGCTATTTCACGCTCTTCATTTACTTCTATCCAACTTATAAATCCTTGTAGTAGTTTTAAGCATGTATTTTCAAGTTGGGCTATGTCTTCTTCATTAGTCATTCTGATTAAGGCTAATCTAAATATTAAGTATCGTCCGTACTTCTTTTGCAAATGATAAAATTTCTAGACACCCTTTTCCTGTTCTTTGTTTTTCAACAGCAGTCAATCCCACTCCCATTGATGAAACAAAAATCTGTCGATTTCCTAATATAGTTTTAGCACTGCTAACATTCATATCCTTTACAAATTTAACAGCTTCATGAATAAGTTTTGATTTTGCATTAGCTCTATTAATTAAAATTAAAATTTCTTTTTTTTCTCTTTTTGCTAATTCAATGATTGACTCTGTTGCCCAAAAATCAACTTGAGATGGTGAGATTGGAATAATCACTAAATCAGCTATTTGAATCGCGGGTCTTCCATCTGCATCTATTTTAGGCGGTGTATCAATAATTATAATGTCTGATTTTTCTTTTAATGTCTTTGCTTCGTACTGAGCTCCCCATAAGCTAGCAGTCTTAAACTCAATGGTGTTTTTGTCTTTTAATTTTTCTAATCTCATCATAAACCATTTCCCTAAACTGCCTTGAGGGTCAGTATCAAGAATTGTTGTATGAAGATTATTTTTTAGAGAAAAAACTGCGGCTAGATTTGCAGCTATTGTTGTCTTACCAGAGCCGCCTTTTTGTTGAGCTATGGTTATGACCTTAGACATAGATTAAGTATAAAAATAAATATGTCTTTAGAAAGGTTTAATTGATATTTTTTCGAGATTATTTTGATTTAATCATAAATATATGTGTTTTTTAGGTTTGGAAAAACTCTGAGATCATTTATATTATCCGCCATGCAACCATTTCAATTTAATACTACTGCTGGCTTAAGAGTTGGTAGTGGACGAGCCACAGATACAGCATTAGAAGTTTCGGACAAACTTGGTAAGAAAATTTTATTTATTACAGATCCAGGACTAAAAAAATTAGGATTGATTAATGAGACAGTCGACGCTTTAAAAAAAAATTCAGAAGTCATTATTTTTGACCGTGTAGAAGCTGACCCTTCACTTAAAACTTTAATGAGCGTTGTAGAAATAGGTAAAGACTTTAAAGCTTCTGGTGTTATTGGTTTTGGTGGCGGATCATCAATGGATGTAGCCAAACTATGCGCTCTACTTCTTGGTTCAAATGAAAATCTTGATGAGGCATGGGGTGTTGCTAACGCAAAAGGACCAAGACTGCCTTTAGCTCTCTACCCTACAACTGCTGGTACTGGCTCTGAAGTGACTCCTATTTCAATCATAACGGTTGGTGGAGATGAAAAAAAGGGTGTCTCTTCTCCGATAATATTGCCCGACCTTGCAATCTTAGATCCTAATTTAACTTTAGGTTTACCTGCTCACATTACTGCTGCAACTGGTATTGATGCAATGGTTCACGCAATAGAAGGCTATGCCTCTAAAAGTGTTAATAATAATGTTATGTCAAAAATGTTAGCAAAAGAGGCTCTAAAAATTTTAGGTCGATCAATTAAGACCGCTGTTTTTGAAGGAAAAAATATTCTGGCTAGAACTGATATGCTTCTTGGCTCCATGATGGCTGGAATGGCTTTTGGAAACTCTCCTGTTGCAGGAGTTCACGCCCTTGCATATCCTCTGGGCGGAATTTATCATATACCTCATGGGCTATCTAATTCATTAGTGCTGCCTCATGTTTTAAAATTTAATATTGCAGATAGTAACGCCGCTCAATTATATACGGAACTTGCTCCTTCTTTGTTTCCAAAAATGGATGTTTCAACAGGCCATCAAGATGTCAGTGCAAGATTTATTGAAAACTTAGCATCACTATCAAAAGATCTAGGATTAGAGCAAAAATTGAGAGGACTTAATATTCCTGAAAATGCTTGTGCCAAACTCGCTTCAGATGCCATGAAGCAAACAAGACTTCTTATTAATAATCCAAGAGTGATTACCGAAAAGGATGCCTACAATATTTACAAGTCAGCCTGGTAAATCAGTTATAATTATTTTGCATTAATAAACAGATTAATAATTAAAATGAAATAAGCTAGATTAAGAGCTTGTTAAAGGAAGCTCAAGATAATCTAATCTCAATGGGTATTAATAATAATGATATTATTATTTATAATCCTTCTTATGAGATTTTAAATAAAGAGGAGAGTCTTGAGACGCTCGAAGGATATGAGCAAAGTTATAAAACAGATTTTAATTGTCCTAATGTCTTAACAGGCAAGTTTACAGGCAGATCTCCAAAAGATAAGTATATTGTTAAAGATAACCTCACTAATGATAAAATCTGGTGGAACACTGAAAAATACCCTAATGACAATAAGCCAATCTCTCAAGATATATGGGAGAAATTAAAAAAAATTACTGAACATCAATTATCAAATAAGAAATTATTTGTGTTAGACATGTTTTGTGGAGCCAATACCAACACTAGACTTAGTATCAGATTTGTCACGGAAGTCGCTTGGCAAGCGCATTTTGTTAAGAATATGTTTATTGAACCAAATGAAAGTGAATTAGAAAATTTTCTACCAGATTTTTATGTTTTAAATTCTTCAAAGGCAACAAATCCCAATTGGCAAGAAGATGGATTGAATTCTGAAAATTTTATAGCTTTCAACCTTACTGAAAAAACTCAAATTATTGGAGGGTCTTGGTATGGAGGAGAGATGAAAAAAGGAATTTTTGCTTTAATGAATTACATCCTCCCTCAAAAAAATATAGCTTCTATGCATTGTTCTGCCAATGCTGATTTAGGAGGTAAAAATAGTGCCATATATTTTGGACTATCCGGAACAGGGAAAACAACATTATCAAATGACCCAGATAGATATTTAGTCGGAGACGATGAACATGGATGGGATGATGAGGGCATCTTTAACTTTGAGGGCGGATGTTATGCCAAAACATCCAGACTAACTAACCAATCAGAACCTATGATTTTTAATGCAATCAAAGAAAATGCGCTCTTGGAAAATGTTAAATTAATAGAAAATCATAAAGTAGATTTTGATGACACTTCACTGACCGAAAATGGCAGAGTATCATATCCAATTGATCATATTGAGAAGAGAATTAAACTTAAATCTGTTGCGGAACATCCAACAAATATTATTTTTTTATCAGCAGATGCAACAGGAGTCTTGCCTCCTCTTTCTTGCCTAAGTCATGAGCAAGCTATTTACTATTATCTTTCCGGCTATACTTCTAAAGCAATAGGAACGGAGATAGGCTTAACAGAGACACAGGCAACTTTCTCTTCTTGTTTTGGCGCCGCTTTTCTTACTCTTCATCCGATTCAATATGCAGAAGTTTTTGAAAATAAAATTCTTAAACATAATCCAAAAATTTATTTAATTAATACTGGCTGGAATGGAAAAAAAGAAAGACTTAGCTTAGAAAAAACTAGAAATATTATTAATCAAATTAATATGAATTCAATTAAACATGATGAGTTTTTAACTATTCCCTATTTTAATTTAAAAATTCCAAACTCACTTTTAAAAGATGATTTGAATTTTTATGACCCAAGACTTTCTTTTAATGAAATGGAAGATTGGGGTGTAAACGCATTAAAGTTAGCTGAGAAATTTAATAATAATTTTCAAAAATTTAAATCTGTAGGTTCCGCTATGGTTGATAAATACTCATCTTTTGGGCCCAAAATATAAAACTTCACCTAGAATAATAAATATACTAATATGAACTTCGCTCAAGCCATTGGATGGAGACTTTAATTCAGTTAAAGAGAAAGGTGGCTAGGAGTTTTTAAATTTGAAATGATAGTTAACTTATTTGATCTAGAAAAAAAATTTCCAGAAAAAATTTCTGAAGCAATTGCAGGCTACTATGGCTCTGGTGCAAGAGATGAAATAACTCTTGAAAGAAATAAAAGTATTTTTAGCAAATATGAACTTCTGCCTAAACTATTACGCGATGTTTCAAAAGTCAGTACGTCTTGCAATATTCTTGGCTTAGAAATTGACCACCCTATTTTAATTGCACCTATGGCAATGCAAGCAATGGCACATCCTGATGGTGAAGTAGCAACAGCTAGGGCTGCAAAAAAATCTAATACTATTATGACTTTGGCAACGTCATCAAATAAATCCATAGAAGAAGTGTCACCCAATCATAATAAATTATTTTTTCAATTATATTTTGCGAAAGATAGAAAAATTACAGAAGAGATGTTGTCTAGATGTCATACAGAAAATTATAAAGCAATCGTATTTACTGCAGATGCTCCAAGATTAGGAACAAGAGAAAGAGATGAAAAAAATTATTTTAAAATGCCCGATCATTTAAGTCTTGGAAACCTTAAAGGAACTTCTTTTGAAAAATTTGATGATTATGAAGGGTCAAGCATGAATATGCATTCGGATCATTTGTTCGATCCGACATTGACTTTTGATATTATTCCTTGGATTAAAGAAAAGTCAAAACTTCCTGTTTTGGTCAAAGGTATTTTAAGACCTGATGATGCAATTAAATGTTTTGCGAATGGGGCTGACGGTTTAATTATCTCTAATCATGGAGGACGCCAACTTGATACTGCAGTTCCTACACTAAAACAAGTAGCACCTATAAGACAAGCAGTAGGTGATGATAAGTTAGTAATTGTTGACGGTGGTATTAGAAGGGGAACTGATATATTAAAATGTTTAGCTTTAGGGGCCAATGCCGTTCAAGTAGGAAGACCTATACTTTGGGGTTTAGGATATGACGGACAAATAGGCGTTGAACTTGTTCTAAACCTATTAATAAAAGAATTAGTTGAAAGCATGGTTTTAACAGGATGTAAAAATTTAAGTGAAATTACTTCTGATTTAGTAACTAAATCCTAAATATTATAGATTAATCATCAGGATTAATTTTAAATCTATATAAAGATTATTACGTATAATAATTTACAATGAAATTATGCTTTAATCTTGTTTTCTTTTTTTTTATTTTTATTAATCTTCATGCTGATCAAGCAAATAAAGAAGATTTTGATATAACAAAAAAAATTATTTCGCAACAGTTAGAGGCTTTTAAAGTAAATGATGCCTCCAAAGCTTATTCATTTGCTGCCCCTTTTATAAAAATGAGATTTGAAGACCCTGAAAGTTTTATGAGTATGGTTAAAGATAATTATGAACCTATTTCAAATGCAAAAGATTTTTATTTCCTGAAATTTAAAATTAATAACGGGAATATATATCATCAGTTACAAGTTATATCAAAATCCAATCAGTCTTATATGGCCACTTATTCTCTGATTTTTATTGAAGATGAATGGAAGATTTCTGGATGTGCTTTATCTCTAATGACACAGCAATCAATCTGATTTATTTAATTTAAAATAAATTAAATAGCCAGATAAAATAATAAATAAAGAGCCTATGATTTCTATATACGATGGTGTGTGCTGGAATATAATGAAGCCTATTATTAAACCATAAATTATTTGAGAATAATGAGTAATGCTAGCATAAGATGCCTCAATATTTTTAAGAGCAAAAACTAGTAATAACATTCCCATACCAATAAGAAAACCACCTGTAATTATTTGAGCTAAGTGAACATAGTTCATTGGCTGCCATAAATTTATTGAAAGTAAAAAAAATATAATTGCAGCAATCAAAAGAGTATAAAACGATAAAGATATAGTAGTTTCCTTTTCTCCAAATAATCTTACAGTTAAATCAAGAACAGCAACTAAGATAGAGCCTACTATTAATAAAATTATTCCTTCTTTGTTAAATCCTTCTTGGAAACTAAATCCTGAAATTAAAATAACACCAACCATGGCTGTAATCAGCGATAAAACTTTATAAGTATTAATTTTCTCATTTAAAAAAAGAACACCCATAATGGATAAAAAAACTGGCGCAGATAATAAAATTGGATAAGCAATAGACAAAGGAAGCAAAATTATTCCTTTTAAAACACTGTAGCCAACTGCAGCCATTAATATTCCTCTAATTAAATGAAGAGAATAATTTTTGGATGATATTTCTAAAAAACTTCGCTTATAAATTAAAAATCCAATTACCGGCAAACATCCAGCTGAATAGGTAATAGCAAAAATAACAGTGAAAGCATAATCAGATGCTCCGATCTTAATAAATGTGTCAGCTATTGAAAATATAAAGTAAGCAATACATCCTATTAAGTAAACCATCGAAGGCTTACTAAAGTTTATATTTAACATTTGAGCTATTCGTATATATGGAATTATAAATTTATACAATTGTATTAAATTGTTCAAAATTGAAAATAAAATTAAAATAAGAAAATAAAAATAAGAATACTAAAAAGACTGATAAATATAATTTAATTCAGATTTGCCTCTCTTAATTGTTTTTAGATAAGTTTACACAATTTGACTAAAATAAATTAATTAATATATTTTAGGTAGCATTCATGCGGGGGCTGATTCGGTATTCACTTTCCTCCTCTAAAAATTCGAGTCAGCCATCTCACACATTTTTCTCTATATGTAGTAGTTTGTGCTTAATAGACATACCCCATGCATAACCTCCTACATTACCTGACTTCCTTATGACTCTATGACACGGGATATAAATCATAATTGGATTTTTTCCAACCGCAGTTCCAACGGCACGCACAGCTTTTAAATTTTGAACTTTTTCTGCTATTGAAGAATAAGTTGAAAAAGATCCATATGGAATTTTAAGAAGTTGTTTCCAAACACTTATTTGAAAAGTAGATCCTAAAATAAAATAAACTGGAAATTTAATTAATTTCTCTTTTTTTTCTAAAAATCGAATTAGATTTTTTTTTATTTTTTTATAATAAATAAGACCTTGTTGGGGATTTAGCTCTAATTGAATTTTTTTTACTCTAGGTTCGTTAAATGGCAGGATACAACATATTCCTTTTTGACATTCTAATATAAAAATATACCCAATATTTGTTTTAATTTTATCAAAGTAAAAACTTTGATCTGGCATTATGAATTAAAAACTTTTTTTACTTTGTCAAAAAATCCTTCAGTCATTTTAGAATTTTCTTTTCCTAATGATTCATTAAATTTTGAGAGTAATTCTTTTTGTGAGTTTGATAAATTTACAGGAGTTTCCGCATGAACACGGACAATCATATCTCCTCTGGTATCTGTTCTTAGAATACTCATACCCTTACCTTTAACTCTTAGTTTATGTCCGGATTGCATACCTTGAGGAATATTTATACTTACCATTTTTTTTTCAATTGTTGGTACTTCAATGCTTCCTCCTAATGCAGCAGTAGTGAAAGGGATTGCAACTTCACAAATAATATTATTTTTATCTCTTTCGAATAGTTTATGCGAATTCACACTAATAAAAACATAAAGGTCTCCGCTACGTCCTCCTAGCTCACCCGCCTCGCCTTCTCCTGTCATTCGAATTCTATTACCTGTTTCAATACCGGCTGGAATTTTTATTTGTAATTTTTTATTTTCTTTTACTCTACCAGTGTTTGCACATTTGCTGCACTTACCTTTAATTTCTTGTCCCGTTCCGCTACATCTACCACATGTTCTCTCCATTGAAAAAAATCCACTTTGTGTTCGTACTTTTCCATATCCATCACATGTTGAGCATGACTTATATGAATGTTTTTCTGGACAAGTAGACATCTTTGTTATTGGAGCATCCAAGTTTTTACCATTAAAGGCTTCTTCTAAATCAATGGAAATATCATAACGTAAGTCATCGCCGCGTGTTTCTTGCGGTTCGCCCCCGCCCATACCAAAAATATCTTCAAATATATCTGAGAAACCCGCACCACCAAAACCCTGTTGTCCGGATCCGCCCATTCCACCCTGTTCAAATGCAGCATGGCCATGTCGATCATAAGCTTGTTTTTTTTGAGGGTCTTTTAATACTTCGTAAGCATTGCTAACTTCTTTAAATTTTTTTTCAGCTTCGGGCTTTCCTTGATTTCTGTCTGGATGATACTTCATGGCCATCTTGCGGTAAGCAGCCTTTACTTCTGAGTCGCTTGCTCCTTTGGATAGTCCTAGTGTGCTATAAAAATCATCTGACATAATTAATTAAATAAAGAAATTATTAAAACCGATTATTTAGAATCTGCTGTTTTATCTTCATCAACTTCTTCAAAGTCTGCATCAATAACATCATCATCTTTTTTACTATCTTCTCCTGAATTTGTTTCAGTGCTATCTGAAGAATCAGCGGGCTGTTCACTTTGCTGATCTTTATACATAGCCTCTCCCATCTTCATTGATGACTGAGTTAAATCTTCAGTTTTTTTCTTGATGTTATCAAGATCATCTTTTTCTAAAGATTCTTTTAAGTCCTTAAGGTCGGCTTCTATTGTTGACTTGTCTTCTTCCGAAATTTTGTCTCCATAGTCTTTAAGATTTTTTTCCGTTTGAAAAACAAGAGCATCCGCGCTATTTTTCACATCAACGCCTTCTCTTTTTTTCTTGTCTTCTTCAGCATTGACTTCAGCGTCTTTTACCATTTTTTCAATTTCTTCATCTGATAATCCGCCCGATGCTTGAATTTTAATTTTCTGCTCTTTGCCTGTAGACTTGTCTTTAGCTGATACACTTACTATTCCATTGGCGTCTATATCAAATGTAACTTCAATTTGAGGAGTGCCTCTTGCTGCTGGAGGTATGCCCACTAAATCAAATTGACCTAAGATTTTATTATCAGCTGCCATTTCGCGTTCCCCTTGAAAAACTCTTATGGTGACTGCCGCCTGATTATCTTCAGCCGTTGAAAAAACCTGACTTTTTTTTGTTGGCACAGTGGTGTTACGTTCAATTAATTTCGTGAATACACCGCCTAAAGTTTCAATTCCTAGAGATAGAGGTGTGACATCTAATAATAAGACATCTTTTACGTCTCCCTGCAATACGCCAGCCTGAATGGCGGCTCCCATCGCTACCACTTCATCAGGATTAACGCCCTTGCTTGGCTCTTTTTCAAAAAATCCTTTTACAATTTCTGTAACTTTTGGCATTCTCGTCATGCCCCCAACTAAAATTACTTCATCGATATCTGATGCTGATAACCCAGCATCTTTTAATGCTTTTTTACATGGTTCGATAGTAGATTGTAATAAATCATCAACTAGCTCTTCTAGCTTTGCTCTTGTTAATTTCACATTTAAATGTTTAGGGCCTGCTTGATCTGCTGTAATAAAAGGTAAGTTTACATCCGTTTGAGTTGCGCTTGATAATTCAATTTTTGCTTTTTCCGCTGCTTCTTTTAAACGTTGGAGAGCAAGCTTATCATTCTTAAGGTCAATGCCTTGATCTTTTTTAAACTCAGCTGCTAAAAAATCTATAATACGTAAATCAAAATCTTCTCCACCTAAGTGAGTATCTCCATTGGTAGACTTAACTTCAAAAACACCATCTCCAACTTCTAGAATTGAAACATCAAATGTTCCTCCGCCTAAATCATAAACTGCGATTGTTCCTGATTGCTTTTTATCAAGTCCGTATGCTAGTGCTGCTGCTGTTGGCTCGTTAATTATTCTTAATACTTCAAGGCCGGCAATTTTTCCTGCATCTTTAGTTGCCTGTCTTTGTGCATCATTAAAATATGCCGGAACTGTAATTACCGCTTGTGTAATTGTTTCTCCTGTGTAAGCCTCTGCGGTTTCTTTCATTTTTTGCAATATGAAAGCAGAAACCTGGCTTGGACTATATTTTTCTCCACGGGATTCTACCCAAGCATCGTCGTTGTTGCCTTTAATAATTTTAAATGGAGATAATTTGACATCTCTTTGTACGATTTCGTCATTAAAATTTCTACCGATTAGTCTCTTAACAGCATAAAGAGTATTTTCTGGATTTGTTACTCCTTGTCTTTTTGCAGATTGTCCAATTAACTTTTCTGTTTCTGTAAACGCTACAATTGAAGGTGTTGTTCTTCCACCTTCGGAATTTTCAATAACTTTTGGGTTTTTTCCGTCCATAATAGCAACACAAGAGTTTGTTGTTCCTAAATCTATTCCAATTACTTTTGCCATTTTATTTGAGTCCTTTTCTTAATACTTTACTATCTTCATATGGGTTGTTTTACGCTCTATTCAAGTGATTTTTGATAATTTTCTTATAATAAAGCAATTTTATGATTGATTTTCATCAGTTTCTTCGTTTTTTTCAATTTTTTTCTTAGAAACTCCAACCATAGCAGGTCTAAGCAAACGGTCATGAAGCATGTAACCCGGAATTAGCTCTTGGACAACTGTCCCTGGCTCACAATCATCTCTTTCAATTTCAACCATCGCCTGATGAAAATTATGATCAAATTTCTGATCTATGGATTCAATCTTTTTAATTTCAAATCGATCTAAAACACTAATTATAGACTGATGAATTAGTTCTAAACCTTCGATTACAGGTTTAATTTTTTCATCTGACTTTATTTCATCAAGAATGCTTGCGTTAGCTCTTTCAATATTATCTCTGATTGAAATGACCTCTTTTGCAAAGTTTGTAATACCGTATTTAAGAGCGTCTGACTGATCTTTTTCTGACCTTTTACGATAATTCTCTAATTCGGCTACAGATCTCAGTCTTTGATCTTTTAATTCTTCAATATCAACTTTTAATTTTTCAATGACTTCTTCATTTGAAAGTTTCGGTTCTTCTTTTGGTAAGTCTTCGCCTTCCATTTTTTCCTCTTCGATGTTTTTATCTTCTGGTCCCTTATCTAAATTTATTTTGTTAGTCTCTTCTTCCATTTGACGCTCCTATTTTTTTGAAATCACTTCTGACATATAACTAATAATTGGAATAATTTTCTGATAATCAATTCTCTTAGGCCCAATAATACCAACGGCACCCGTAACTCCTTGTTTTGTTGTATAGTTAGATAATATCATTGACATGTTACTTTGTTTAAAAAGATTAGTATTGCTTCCAATAAATATTTGTACTCCGGTTGACTTTTTCAAGGCCTGGATAAGTTTTTTTGCAATTTTTCCTGTTTCAATATCATTTAAAAGCTCGTTAAGATTATCTATATCAACTTCTTGATTATTTTGCATTAAATTCCCTATACCCCTAATAAAAAAAGATTCTCCGTCTTGCGCGCCCTCTATCTCAAGCCCTTTTGATATTAAATATTTTGATTTGGAATCTATGCTATTTTTAGTATCTTTTAAGAAAGAGGAAACTTTTTTTTCAAGTTCTGAGGGCAAGAAACTTCCTTTAAATTTTAATAAAAAATTTGATACTAAATTTAAATCCTTATCTTCAATATTACTGTCTAACTCGACAAGTCTATTTGCAATTGCGCCATCATCATACTGAATGATAAAAATTAGTTTCTTTAAATCAATTTTATAAAAATCAATTTTTGTTATTTTTGTTATTTTTTCTTCATTCACTACTAGACTTGTTTGTTTAGAGAGAAAATTTAATACCTCTGTAATTTTTTTTTGCTCATGATGATACTCGTCTTGACTAGAACTCTCATCAATAATTTTTCTTTCTTTGTCATTAATTTGACCCAGCTCCAATAAGGCACTCGTATAGAACTGCAATCCAAAATCTGATGGTGTGCTTCCTGCAGAATGATGATCACGGCTTATAAGTCCATGAAAATTTATTTCAGAAAGTACATTTCGTATTGTTGCGCTTGATAAATTAAGTTTCATGTTGTCTCTAATGGACTTAGATCCCATTGGGTTACCATTTTTTAAGTAATCTTCGACTAGAAACTTGAATACTAGCCTTGCCCTATCGCTGATGTCTAAAATTTTTTTATTCATTGTTTTGCTTTAATCTTATAAGTTATTGAAAATGACTGGATATACAAGAATTGAACGAACCTTAGATCAAATTAGGAAACTAGAAATAGACACCAATATTCAACCTAATAATCCAAATTCCTGCTTGGTTAAATTAGGTAATACTCATGTGTTATGCTCAGCAGTAATAGAGGATAAAGTTCCGGGCTTTTTAAGAAATTCTGGAAAGGGTTGGCTTACTGCAGAATACGGAATGCTTCCTTCTTCTACCAACGAAAGGGTAGATAGAGAAGCGGCCAGAGGCAAACAATCAGGAAGAACACAAGAAATACAGAGATTAATTGGAAGAAGTTTGCGTTGTGCGGTCAACCTTGATGTATTAGGAGAAAAAACTATTAAAATTGACTGTGATGTTATTAGTGCAGACGGTGGCACTAGAACGGCTTCTATCATTGGTGGCTATGTAAGTCTTGCTAGAGCGGTTAATGCTTATAAAAAAAAATATAATATAAGTAATCAAATAATTGTTAATCAAATAGGGGCAATATCTATTGGCGTAGTCAAAGGAACTGTTTGTATTGATTTAGATTATCCTGAAGACTCCTCAGCTGAAGTTGATTGTAATGTTGTGATGTCTGGTGACGGTCAATTTATTGAATTTCAATCTACTGGCGAGGAAGCAAAATTCACCAAACAAACAATATTAGATTTTATAGACTTAGTAGAAAAAGCGATGCCAGAAATTAATAAGATTCAAGATTCAGCAATTTCAATTGCATAAGGAAAAAATTTTACTTGGAACGAGCAATCAAGGAAAAGTTACAGAATTTTTATTTTACTTAGAATTTTTTAAAATTTTTCAAGATTTCGAAATAATTACCCTGAATTCTTATCCTAATATGGGAGAGCCTGAGGAAAATGAAACAACTTTTGATGGTAATGCCTCCAGCAAATCTTCATTCTTTTATAATGGAAGCAATCTAACTTGCTTAAGCGATGATAGTGGTTTCATTATCAATGGAAGTAATAATTTTCCCGGAGTCAAAACGGCTAGACTTGCGAAAGAAAAAGGTGGAATTTCAGGTGCTATAAAAAGTTTATTTAATGATTTTAAAGAATTAAAAGAAATTCCAATAATATTTTACTGTTCATTAAGCCTTAAAAGTAAAAATAAAACATTAGGTGTATCTGGAAGCATTAAAGGCATTCTTATTAGTGAAGCTCGTGGAGAAAATGGTTTTGGATATGACCCATACTTTATACCAGAAAACCATCAGGAAACATTTGCTGAAATGGGATCTAAAGAAAAAATGCTTGCATCGCATAGGTATATGGCTTTTAAAAATTTATCATTAAGACTTATTTAAAAATAATTGGGTAATTAATAGCGGAATCCTTGACTTCAAGATAGCCTAACTCATCAGTTAAAACTATATTAGTAAAATTATTTGTTTGTATTATTTCATGTGCTATTGCAATTGCCATATTTATTGATGCACGATAAAAAAATTCTCTGTGAGGAACGTTTTGTAAGGACAGATCAATATTTGAAAGATTTGCTCTTTGGACTTGATTATAAAAACTAGAAATAGAATTTCTTTGCTCAACAAAATTATCAATTAAATAGGTTTTATTATACTGATAAACCGAGTTTTGTGATGCTAGGTTTGTTAAAACATTTTTATAAGAAATACTGTCATCAATTAAAATAATATTATCATATTGGACTAAACTTCCTAAGTCTTGAATTGCAAAATTAATATCAATTGAATTTTCAGAATAAGGAGATGACTTGATATACTTTCCTTTATAAAATTCTTTTAAATAGTTTGTAAGCCTCACTCCATAATAATTTTGTTTATACAAAACTGCAATAGTCGTTGACTCTGATAAAATATTT
The DNA here is from genome assembly GCA_963926395.1 of uncultured Alphaproteobacteria bacterium. Taxonomy (GTDB): domain Bacteria; phylum Pseudomonadota; class Alphaproteobacteria; order HIMB59; family HIMB59; genus HIMB59. Next base: position 10,583 of record CAWUWX010000023.1, on the reverse strand, counting down.
TCAAGCTTATCTATATGAAAAAAAGGACTCATGCCAAGAAAAATAATTTGATCATTTGAAAACTGATTTTTAAGACTTAAGTCATTTGTAAGACTTAAAATTAAGTTATTGTTTCCTAAATGTTTTTTTAATAAAATTAAGTCTTCAGAAGTTGTTGGGCCTATAATAACAGTATCATTAATTTTTTCTAAAGGTAGTTCCTCCATCGAATAATAAAAATTAATCTCTCTATCTATTTCTCCCACTAAGTTAGAGCTTGTAAATTCATCATAAAATATTTTTTTTGATTTAGGACTTTCATCTAAAAGAATAATGACCCTGTCGAGGTCTTTAATTCGTAACTTTTCTTTAGTTACAACATATTGATCCCCAATGGTTTTTTGGCTTTTTATTGTTGTTTGTTGAACCGTGGGCGAACAAGAATAAAATAAAAATAATGTGCAAATTATAAATAATTTCATTAGTCTAATCTTTAATGAAATTTGGTTTATATTTAGTAGCGACACCCATAGGTAATTTAGAAGATATCACATTAAGAGCTATTAGTGTTTTAAAAAATTCTGATGTTATTCTTTGTGAAAATACGAGGCATAGTCTTAATTTACTAAGACATTTTAATATTAATGCCCCCATTATTGAAAAGTATACGGACCACGATTTTGAAAAAAAACACAAACACATAGAAAAACTTATTAATTCAGGAAAAATAATTTCTCTAATCTCAGATGCAGGATCTCCCATAGTTTCTGATCCCGGCTCAAGTCTCATTCATTATTTATTTAAAAAAAATTGTCATATTGAAAGCATTCCTGGGGCAAGTTCAATTATTGCAGCGATTCAACTAAGCGGTTTTTTTAATTCATATCCTTTAGTATTTTTTGGTTTTTTGCCCAAAAAAGTTGAACAAAAGAAAAAATATTTTCTTGATATAAAGAATTCTAATGTGGTTTTTTTTACAACTGCCCCTCAATTAAATAAAGACTTAGAGATGATATTCGAACTAGACCCTAATTCTAAAGTTACTATTTTAAACGAATTAACCAAGAAATTTGAAAAAAGGATTAGTCTAAATTTTGCCGGATATAATCAAATGAAGCCAATTGTACTTAAGGGTGAATTTGTAGTATGCGCGGAATACCATGGAGTGGTTGAGCATACTGAAATCAACGACAATCAAATCCTAGGAGATTTAAAGAAATATGGTAAAAAAAAGATATATGAAATATACAGAACTAAATATAATATAAAAAGAAATGAACTTTATAAAAAAATTCTCTCTATTAAAGAGATTTAATATCATAATTTTACTAGCGTTGCCTCTAATCTATGGGTGCTCGGGAGCGCAATTAGTAACTAGTGGCGCCGGAGCTGTTGTAGCAACTTCAGAAGATGAAAAATCACTTGGTGATGCTTTTGATGACGTAGCAATTGGGTTAGGAATTAAAGATAGAATTTTTATGTACGAGGCTATCCTTTTAACAAAAATTAATGTCGATGTTGAAAGTGGAAAAGTTTTATTAACGGGTATTTTAGCAGACCAAAACCAGAGAGTGGAAGTTGTTCGCCTGACCTGGAAACAAGCAGGAGTAAAAGAAGTTATTAATGAAATTGAAATTGAAGAAACTTTTAATATCAAGTCCTACGCTGAGGATAAAATTATTCAAGTTCAACTAATTAGTAAAGTGCTCGCTGATAATAATATTAAAAAATTAAAATATAATTTTGAAGTTCAAAATAAAGTTATATTTATATTGGGCGTTACTTCTAATGAACAAGAGCTCGAAAGAGTTTTCGAACATGCCCGTAGTATTAAGGGCGTAAAAGATATTATCAGTTATGTTGATATTATTTCAACGGACGATGCCGGTAGTTGAGAAGAATATTTTTATTAATACTATTTATTTCATTTAATTCTTTTGCTGGAAAGTATGAAAGTGACCTTAAAAAAGTATCTAAACTAAACTCATTTATTGATGATAGCGGCACCGCGTATCAAATCGATCGGATCAATAATCCTGAAAATACTATTTTAATTTTATACAGTCACGGCAGTGAGGGGGATAATAAATCAGATAAGTGCATGAAGTCATGGACTAAAGTTCCTCCAGTATTAACGCAACTTCATAATACTAAAATTGATAATTTGGAAATTAAAATTTATATGCTTTGTTCTGGTGTTAGAGGCTGGTCTCAGGCTGAGGAAAATAAGATGGGTGATGATTTTGAAATAAATAAAAAACTATCCTTAAATTTTAAAGATAAAGATGGTTTACTATTGATAGACAAACAAAAGCAGATATTAAAACAAAAAGTTATTTTAGAAAAAATAAAAGAATTTGAAAGCCTAGGTTTTAAAAATATTGTATTAGCCGGGCATTCAGCTGGTGGTTGGGCATCTATAGCTCTGTATTCTTATTATCCAGAAATAGTAAAAGGAGTGATAGCATTCCATCCTGCCTTCGCTGGAAAGCTTGTAACTAATAAGGATGAATTTTGGTCTGCTATAAGAAAGCGAGAAATTGCAAAAATGAAGCTGTCAGATAGCTCAAATATTATTGTGTATAGCCACGATAGAGACGAATTTGAAAACCCAAGCACTCTTACTTTTCTTTTCAAATTAAATAATATTGGGTTTATCGATCTAAGCTCATCATTATGTAAGGGCAAGACAATGACTGGCGGAGATCATGGAATACCTTTAAATAAATGCTTTGCTGTTCAAGAAAAAAAAGATGAAAATATTTTAAATTATCTTAAAAGAGTATTTTAATTAATCGTTTGATAAAATGTGCACGTGGAAGTGGAAAACTTCTTGCCCGCCAGCCTCACCTTTATGAGCTTTTAACTGAAAACCCTTCTTTTCTATTTGTAATTTTTCAATTGTTTCATTTACACCATTCCAAAAACCAACGACTTCCTCTTTGGAAGCGTTTTTATTAAAGTCGTATATGTCAATATAAGGTCCTTTTGGTATTACCAATACATGCACTTTTGCTTTGGGAGAGATATCATTAAATGAAATCGCATAATTAGTTTCTAAAATTTTTTCGCAAGGTATTTCATCTCTCAGAATTTTAGCAAAGATATTTTGTTCATCATAAATCATTAAATTCTGACCGGAACTCCTTCTTTTTCTAGATACTTTTTAACTTGTTGGATAGAAAATTTAGAAGTATGAAAAACACTAGCCGCAAGAAGACCTGTGGCTTTTGTTTGGTAACCCTCTTTAAAGTGCTTGAGTTCTCCAACTCCTCCGCTTGCAATTACTGGAATGCTAACTTCCTTATTAATTGCCCTTAGCATTTCTTGATCGTATCCGGTTTGTATTCCATCTGTATCCATTGATGTTACCAATAACTCTCCGGCTCCTAGATTTTGAACAATTTTTGCCCAAGAAACAACATTTTTATTAGTTTTTTCTCTTCCACCTTTAATTGTAACTAACATTTGCTTTCCAAATCTTTTGCCGTCAATAGCAACAACTATGCACTGAGACCCGTGTTTAATCGATGCTACTTTGATTAAGTTTGGTTTTAAAACTGCAGTTGTATTTATTGATACCTTGTCTGCGCCTGCATTTAAAAGCGTCGTAATATCTTTTATATCTGATATTCCTCCACCGACTGTAAGAGGAATATCAATTACTTTTGCGATAGCCTCCACCGTTTTTAAAAAAGTTTTTCTTTTTTCATGTGAGGCAGTTATATCCAGCATACAGAGTTCATCTGCCCCGGTGTCAGAATATTTTTTGGCAAGCGTCACCGGATCTCCTAAAGTTCTTATATTTTTAAAATTAATGCCTTTGACAACTTTATTTTTTATAATATCTAAACAAGGAATAATTCTAATTTTTAACACTTTTTTTGATACTCCGAGAGGTCCTTTAAGTTTATATAATTTTCATATATTGCCTTACCGACAACAACTCCACCATAATTATTATTATTGGCTTGCTTAATGTCTTCCATGTTTTTTACACCACCTCCTATTGTGACCGGCTTAGCAGACAGGGCTTTTATTTTTTTAAATGTTTCGAAATTAAGACCTGATAACATCCCGTCTTTTGAAATATCAGTTACAAAATATGAATGAATATTTTTTAAATTATAGATATTTGTGATTTCTTCTAAAGAATTAGGATTTGTTTGTTTCCAACCATGACTAGCCAGCAATCCATCTTTTAAGTCTAATGCTATGGATATCTTATAAATTTCTTCTTCATTAAATTTTTCTATAAAAGCAGGTTCTTTAATTGCAAGCGTCCCTATTACAAGTCTATCAAATCCATCGGTAATTTTTTGTTTAATTGATTTTTCATCTCTTATTCCGCCCGCTACTTGTAAATGTAGATCAATTTTTTTTCTTATTTCTTTGATAACTTCATAATTACTTCCTCTACTAAGAGTTGAATCGATATCTACTAAATGAATGTTTTCAAATCCTTCTTTTTTATATTCTTTAGCCATTTCGATAGGGCTTGAGGCATAAATAGATTTATTATCTATCAGTCCTTTTGTTAGTCTAATGCACTTCCCCTCACTAATGTCTATGGCTGGGAAAATCTTCATGCTTTAAAAATAAAATTCTTAATAATATTCATGCCCGCTAAATGGCTCTTTTCTGGATGAAATTGAACTCCATAGATATTGTCTTTATTCACTATAGAGGGAAAATTATGATGATATTTTGTTGTGGCGGTAATGTATTTTTTTTCAACACTCTTGAAATAAAAACTATGAACAAAATAAACATTTTCTTGATCTAACGCATTATCAAAAACTTTATTTGGTTTTTTGATATGAATATTATTCCAGCCCATATGGGGAATGATGAGGTCTTTCTTTTTGAATTTAACAATATCTCCACCGATAATATCTAAGCCTTTTATTTTTTTATTTTCATGACCGTAAGTCGCAAGTATTTGCATTCCGACACATATACCGAGATAGGGAATAGATAACTCTGAGATTAGTTTTAATAGTTCTTTGTATAAGTTTTTTTTATGTAAATTATTAATTAGAGTAGCAAAAGCACCTTGTCCTGGTAAAATTATTTTATTAACATCTTTAAAATCTTTTTTGGACTTAATAATTTTTAAAGTGAAGGGTTTATTTTTTACAGTTTTTAAAATTGCTTTTTTGATCGAGCCAATATTGCCTGATCCACTATCGATTAAGCCAATGACTATTTTTTTCAAAGCGCTCCCTTGGAGCTTGGAATAGTTTTTTTTCTTGGATCAATATCTATAGCTTCTCTTAGGGCAAGAGCAAAAGACTTAAAGCAACTTTCGATAATATGGTGGTTATTATCTCCATAAAGATTTTCTATATGACAATTCATTTTTGCCTCATTAACTAATGACTTAAAAAATTCTGGAAATAATTCAGTATCGATTCCCCCGACTTGTTCTAATGTTGTATTTGCCTTCCAAATAAAAAAAGGTCTGTTGCATAAATCCATAACTGTCCTGGTACAAGTCTCATCAAAGGCAACATAGGAACTAGCAAATCTCTTAATGCCCATCTTGTCTCCAAGTGCCTCTCTAATTCCTTGTCCAAGGGCAAGACCCACGTCCTCTATAGTATGATGGAAATCTACAGCTATATCGCCTCTACATTTAACAGACAGGTCTATGAGACTGTGTGTTGATATCTGATCAAGCATGTGGTCAAAAAAGGGTATCCTTGTATCAATTTTTCCTTTTCCAGAACCATCGAGGTCGATGTTTAAAGAAATTTCTGTTTCTTTTGTTTTTCTATCTATTGAAATTTTGCGCATAATTTGTAATTAAGTATTTAGTAACTATATTTATAAGATTAATGGAAAAAAACAAAATAATAATAAGAGCTACAACGGTAGTTTGTGTCAGAGATGATAAATCTGTTGTAATAGCTTCAGACGGACAGGTAACGCTTGGTACGTCTATAATTAAGTCTAATGCTAATAAAATTAGGACTTTTAATGAAGATAAAATTATCGTTGGATTTGCAGGATCAACGGCCGATGCCTTTACATTATTCGAGCGATTAGAGAAAAAGTGTGAGGAATTTTCATATAATTTAAAGAGATCTTGCGTTGAATTGGCAAAAGATTGGCGTACGGATAAATATTTGAGAAGGCTTGAATCGATGATTATAGCAGCGGACAAAGATGAAACTTTCTTAATAAGCGGTACGGGCGACGTACTCGAACCACAAGAAGGTGTTGTTGCGATAGGATCAGGTGGAAATTTTGCCCTTAGTGCAGCAAGAGCATTAAAAAGAAATAGCAATCTTACTGCTAAGGAAATTGCAACTGAGTCTCTTAAGATTGCAGCTGAACTTTGTATTTATACAAACGAAACATTAAATATTGCTGAGATTAAAATTTAATGGATGACCAAAAACTCACTCCCCAGGTTATTAAAGAAGAACTAGACAGATATGTGGTTGGCCAAGACAATGCAAAGAAAGCAGTTGCTATAGCGCTAAGAAACAGATGGAGAAGATTAAATATTAAAGACAAGCTTTTAAAAGAAGACATAATACCAAAAAATATTTTAATGTTGGGTCCTACTGGATGTGGCAAGACTGAAATTGCAAGAAAACTTGCAAAGTTAACACAATCGCCCTTTATAAAAGTAGAGGCGACAAAATTTACTGAAGTTGGATACGTTGGCAGAGATGTAGAGCAAATTATTAGAGACCTTGTTGAAGTTGCCATTAATTTGGAGAAAAAAATTATTAAAGAAAAATACATTAGCGTAGCGTATGAAAATGCTGAAGAAATTATCTTAAATTCTTTGTTGGGGGAAAATCCAACAAATGAGACCAAAGAAAAATTTAGGGCGATGCTTCGAAATAATGAATTAAACGATAAAGAAGTAGAAATAGCTATAGACCAAAAAAATAATCCTTTTCAATCAATGGATATTCCAGGCATGCCAGGAGCTCAATTAGGAATGATGAATATAAATGATATTTTTGGTAAGGGTCTGAAAAATAAACAGAAAACAAAAATAAAAGTTGGTGATGCCTACGATCCTATTATACAGGAAGAAATAGAAAAGATTGCAGAAAAACAAAATGTTGTTCAGCTAGCAATTAAAAAAGTTCAAGAGAGCGGAATAGTTTTTATAGATGAAATAGATAAAATCGCTACAAGTAATGAACGAAGAGGGGGAGATGTATCAAGGGAGGGTGTTCAAAGAGATCTTTTACCGCTAATTGAGGGCACAACCGTTTCAACAAAATATGGATCTATTGAAACTAATCATATTCTATTTATTGCTTCAGGAGCTTTTCATCAATCAAAACCAAGCGACTTACTGCCTGAACTTCAAGGAAGACTTCCCGTCCGAGTAAGGCTAAACGGACTGACAATGGCTGATTTAATTAAAATTTTGAAAGAAACAGACAATAGTTTAATTAAACAATATAAAGCTCTTTTTAAAACTGAAAATATCAATTTAACTTTTGAAGATAAAGCTATTGAAAGAATAGCTGAGCTTACAGAAAAAATTAATCAAGAAGTAGAAAATATAGGGGCGAGAAGACTACAAACAATGTTTGAAAAAATATTAGAAGATGTAAGCTTCAAAGCAAATTTAAGCGAATTAGAAGAAGTGGTTATTACACCTGCGTGGGTAGACAAATCATTAGGTAATGAAATAATCGAAAAAGACGATCAGAAATTTATTTTATAGACCTAAGTTTAATATAAAAAGCACCCAGACCTCCATGTTGGATTTTACAAGGGTGATAACTATGAATAAAATTTTGAATAGGCTCCTCATGGATCCATTGGGTAAAAGCGCTACGAATTTTTCCAGAAAAGAACTCCTCTTGATTGGGTTTGTTTCCTAATCCAGTTATAATAATGTGGAGAATATTTTTCTTAATAGCATTATTTTCACAGTAGCTAAGAACTGCTTTTTTTGCACTTTCCAAAGTTTGTCCATGTAAATCTAATTTAGAAAAGTTATTTTTTTTAAATGATTTATGAAGCTCCTTATCGTTTAGAACATTCTTAGAAGATGTTTTAGATATTTGTGGTTTTAAACTTTGTTCTATAAATATTGTTTTTTGAAGAAGCTCTTCATAATTATCTTTTAAATTAGTCACCTCTTTTTTTTCTTCACCTAAATTTATAGAGATTTTATGAACTAATTCTTTTTGATTTTTATGAATCTTGGTTTTGTTATCTTTAAATGTGATTTTGATTTTATGAGACAACTTTTATCGAGAATAATTTCCAATTTGGGTCAGTTGCATTTTTTTCTTTTTCAAATCCCCATTCTTCAGAAACAGTAATAAGTTCATTTGCCTTTAGGTCATAATGCTCAGATTCAAATCCAACCATATGGACCATCCTAGAGTCTGCGTCACTGGAAGAAATGATTTTTGAGGTTTTTATATTCGAAAATTTAATATGGGCTGGTGATTTGTTTTCATTTAAAATTTTGTAAGCCTCTTCAGTTAAAAGCTCTTGGACTTTATTAATATTCTTTGCCTGATAAGCCTCAACGATCATAGAAAATGCTTGATTTGCACCTTCTAAAAATTCATCTTTCGGTTCAGAAGTTGTGGTTTTGGTGGTTGTTTTGGGCTTTAAAAAGTTTGATTTTGCTGTTTTTAAGTTAATAATCTTGCCTTTTTCTGATCCTAGTATCTTTTTAAGCCTCATAATCAAAAAAATAGCAACAAGTGCAAAAAGGATTATATCTAAAAATTCACTATTCATTAATTATGTTCTCTTTGATTCTATCTTTTTTATAAACTCTTTATGTTCGTCTGTCTCTTCTTTTGTTAACTGAATAATACCTTCGAAGGGTTCTATATTTTTTAATACTTTTTTATTATCATAATCTGTCAAATTAAAACCCATTTGTGTATGCCCTCTTAATTCTAAATAAACATCAGTTAAAATTTTAGCATCCTTTAAGGCGCCGTGATGGTCTCTATTTACCATAGAATTTATTTTTAGCTTTTTAACTAGACTATCTAAATTAATTTGTTGACCTGGAAAAGCATCTCTAGCAATAACTAATGTATCTACCACCCTGTCTTGTGAAATTTGATCAAGCCTCTCTTCAGATAATTCATTATTGATAAAGCCAATATCAAACTTAGCATTATGTGCAACTATTATATCGTCTTTAATAAACTTTAAAAAACTTTCTGCAATCTCAGAAAAAGGAGGATAAGGATTTAAAAACTCATTTGTAATTCCGTGGATTTTTATATTTTCCTCAGTAAGTTTTTTATTTGGATTAATATACTGGTGATAAAATAGCCCTAGCTCTTTATCAATAAGCTCAAAACATCCTATTTCTATAATTTTATGGCCACTATTGTAGTCTAAACCTGTTGTTTCTATATCAAGGATAATTTCTCTCATAAGATTTTCTCACAACGGTGGAGGCTATCAAGAAAATCTATAGAAGATCCATTATTAAATATTGTTATATGGCTATAATTTTCTTTAGGACCATCTGCACTTTGATATGCGTTCATTGTTTTAAAATATTTCTCTGTCATTCCTTTTTTTAAAATTCGTTTAAGCCTGACATGATAATTAGCCTTTATAAAGATAATTATATCATAATCTTTTTCTAATTTTTCCTCAAATAATAATGGTATTTCAAAAAAAATATTTTTCTTAGAGAAAAAAGTAGGTTTTTTTCTTGCTCTCAACCTATGCATTAAAGGATATATATTTTTTTTTAATTTGTTGTTAAAAACCGGATTTTGAATTTTTTTTATAATTTCTTTTTTATAATCGCCGTCTCTGATTTCTAAAATTTTTAAAAGACTTTCTCTCTGCTCACGATCATTATAAATTTCTTTAATAATCTCATCTGATGATATTGTAAAGTGTCCAAGTTTTTTGAAATGCTTAAGAGCGGTTGATTTTCCAGAACCTATTTTTCCTGTAATTGCTATTTTAGTCATTTTTTTAATTTCCTTATTAGTTTACTTTCAAGGTTTTTAGTAATCTCAACATTGCTTCCAAACCAGCGGTCAAAGCTTGGTTTTGCCTGTTCTAAAAGCATATTGAGGCCCCCTATATGGGGTGTTTGTGCCTCTTTAGCGACCTTTAAAAATTTTGTAGAAAGTGGATTATAGATTATATCAATGGCATAAGAAGCAAGCGGTATAAGTTTATAAATTTCCTTATCTAATAGTTTCTTATTTTTCATTCCAGCATCAGACGCATTAATAATTAAGTCATATTTTTTTTCTTTTACTTTTTTTGTTTTGGTGTAAAAGTTTTCAAATTTCATTATTTCAGATAGCGATCTTTTTTTATTTTTTGTTCTGGCCAGTATGTCTATATGTTCTACTTTTTGGTCATTGAGGAATTTCAAAACTGATCTTGCTGCTCCGCCCGCTCCAATTAGTAGAGTGCTTTGAATTTTTTTATTAATTAATTTTTTATAAGTTTTAGCAAATCCTATATAATCAGTGTTATCTCCATAAATTAAATTATTTTTTTTATATATCAAATTTAATGACCCGATTGAACTAGCTTGTTTACTTATGTTATTGCACATATGAAAAAAATTTTCTTTGTAAGGAACCGTAACGTTAAAACCTAAAAAA
>CAWUWX010000022.1:0-20355 GCA_963926395.1 uncultured Alphaproteobacteria bacterium | reverse complement strand
TTCTTTAAGGGCGTGCTGATGATCGTCACTATGAATAACAATCATAGATTTATTGAGCGCTGCAGCATAACCCGCATCAAAGGCCGCATTCCATTGCTTATATTTTTCCCCAAACTTAACAATAATGACATCACAATCTTTAATAGATTTCTTGGTTCGAATAGAATTAATACCAGCACCTTTCCTATCTTTCCAAAAATTTTTTTCTTCGGCTCCTAGGATTTCTACACCGCAATTATCAGAGGCCTCATGATCGGTAACAGGAGAAGTAAATTTAACATCCAACTTTTCATTTTCACAAAGTTGAATAATTTCATCTCGCCAACTACTATGAATCTCACCTGCCAAATATACTTTTAACATTTATATCTCCTAATTATTAATTATAGTAACGGGAATAGCCATAACATAAAGAACAGCTACTACGCCATAACAAGACAGTAATTGTTTCATCCTTTTTTCAGTGCTGATCGAATCCGAGCCTTTACTAATATCATTATAAGTTAAACCTATCCACAAAGGTAAACCAAAGAGATTAATAATAAAATGCATCCATATCGGCATAGATAAGAGTATTTCAAGTAATGCCATTAAGCCCTCTCCTCCATAAATCAGTCAGTAATTAAATTAACTATTTTTTTTGCAAGAGGCGCAACAATACTAGAAACTAAAAGAGCAAGTGGTAGCGCAGCCATCCAAGCCTTACCCCAACGAGATAAAAATTCTATGTCCATGCCAGTATTAATATAAGTAATGGCAAAAGACATAATAATGCTCATTCCAAATCCCATAAAAAAAATAAATAAAGTTTGAGAATATTTTTTAGGAAATTTCATTTACTTTAAAATTATTGAAGTATCAAAGTAGTAGACAAAAAGCAGGTAGGCCACTAATGACAAAATTAATCGAATTTTATTTTTAGGGTTTTTATATTTATCTGATTTATGTTGAATAATAAAAAACATTGCAACAGCAATTAGTGTCATAATAATCATAAACCAATTCATTGAATTTATATTATCATAAAAATAATAATTTTGTAAAATGAACCGACTAGTGCGGATATTTTTATATTATAGAAGTATTTATTTTAGTGCTTTTCTATAAACAAAAATAATAGCAAAAATAATTATTAGAGCGGCTATACCCTGATCCCCTAAGTTATTCAGTAAACTGATTAAATTTTGTGTTACTGTTGAACCAAAAAAAGGAACATTTGGACCAAATAGTATTTCCGCTATAACTGATATCGCTAAAAGAAGAACTCCTAGTTCTATAAATTTATTTAAATAATCTTTAGTTTTTGAAATTAAATTCATCATTATTCCTACCTATCTTTTTTCACTACCCCAATCATTTTATTATACGATAAGGGTAGCGAATAAGTATTACTTACTTATTGTAAAATCCAAGAATAATTATTGCAGCTACTAGGCCTACTATTCCCGCATTCCCTAATGATTGAACTAAGCTAACAATATTGCCAGCTATAGCGCCAATAAATGGAACATTTCCTCCTAATAAACTTAGGACAATTCCTAGTCCAAGTAGCGAAATCACTACCTGAGTTAAGTTGTCAAAAGTTCCTTTTAGTCCAGATAACATTTTATCCATTTGAGTACTCCTTTTTTTTACATTCAGTTTAAGAATCATTTCTAAAAACTGTTAGTAATTTATCATGCATTGAGTATTGCAACTATTTGAACTATTTTATCAAAATAGCTATTTAATTAACTTTATATGAAATTTAGGCCATAATGGCCTACAAAATAATCATAAAAAGCCATGTTAAAAAACTGATTAGAATTAAATGTAAAACTAATTTTTAGTTTTTGTATCTAAAAAATCTAAAAGTCTATCTAGATATTTTTCATCAACATTATACGCCTGTTTATAATGTTCTATACAGTATGGTTTAGTTGGAATATTTTGATCACCGCAAAAATGAAATCCTTCTAATAATGGATCTCCAATTGGCCATTGGCATTTATTAAAATTACCAGTCCCAATAATACTTTTTTTAAATTGAAATTTGTCTTTTTTCTTAGGGGCAGAAGCCTTTACCGTATCATTAGAGATTATATTTTGACTAGGGTTTGTATCACGGTAAATAGTTGATGAAATCTGGCTTAGAGCAGTTTTTTTTCTAGAATTTTGTCTTCTCTCTAAACCAAGACGAAAAGCTTTGCCAATAACCGCATTTTTAGTAAATCCTAATTGTTGACCAATTTGGCTTGTAGCAACACCATCATCCCAAAGTTTTTTTAGACTATCGATTTTTTGTGTATTCCAAGACATTTTGATACCTACCTCATATAGTTAAGTTATTTGTAATTTATACTATATATAGTATTAGTAATAAAGAGAAAAAATACTAAATGTGTGAGTAAATAATGAAAAATATTAAAAATATTAATTTCACACTTATAAAAAACGTAATATTAAGAGTGGATTATAACGTTCCAATTAATGATGATTTTGTTATACAAGATTTTACACGCATTTCCAGATCTCAAGAAACAATAGAGTTACTTCTCAAGAATAATTGTAAAATATTGCTATTAACACATTTTGGTAGGCCAGACGGACTATTTGATGAGAAATTTTCACTTAACCTCATTTCAGAACAAATAGCTCATAATTTAGGAAAAAAAATTCATTTCATATCTTATCAAGATTTTGTAACAAAGGGTCTCTTACAGTACCATGAGGACGATAGTGGTATTTTCTTATTAGATAATATTCGTTTTTTTTCAGGTGAAAAAAACAATGATACTTCTTTTAGTAAATCCATTACTAATGGTGCGGATTTATTTATTAATGAAGCTTTTTCTGCATCTCATAGGAGTCATGCTTCAGTTGATCAAATGGCAAAAGATATTAACTCGTGTGCCGGCATTAATTTTTATAAAGAAGTTCAGGTAATTAATAGCATTAAAAAATCTACTGGAAAAAATTTTGCTATTATAGGAGGCTCCAAAGTCTCCACTAAAATAGATACTCTTTTATCATTAGTAAAATCATGTTCAAATATTTTTATAGGTGGGGCAATGGCAAATAATTTTTTAAAATTCCAAAAAATCAACATCAGCAATTCACTAATTGAAGAAAATATAGAAAGTAAAGTAAGCTCAATTTTGAATGAAGCGATAAAATATAACTGCAATATTCATCTGCCTGAAGATGTTATTTTAGATAATGGTGAAGAATATTTATTACAGGAGCTTAATGCTAAAAAAGAATTTAAAATTCTTGATATAGGTACTAAATCTATTAATGCAATAAAAAATATAATTCATCAGTCCGATTTAGTTTTATGGAATGGCCCACTTGGTTTTATTGAAAATGAAAAATTTGCTCAAGGTTCAATTGATACAGCAAAAAATCTATCTAGTTCTTCTTCAAAAGTAATCATTGGAGGTGGAGATACAATTCTTGCACTAAATATTGCAAAACAAGACTTTAGTAATTTTTATTTTGTTTCAACTGCTGGAGGTGCATTTTTGGAAGCACTTGAAGATAAAATATTGCCAGGAATTAAAGCACTAACTATTCAATAAAATATTTTTTTAAAATAGGTATTTGTATAATTGTAAAAGCAATAGTAACTCCCATAATGCCAAATACTTTAAAGTTTACCCAAATATCGGTTGGATAATTTCGCCAAACAATCTCATTTAAAATTGCAAGAAAAATAAAATATACAGACCACATTTTATTAAGAGTTGACCATCCTTGATCAGTTAGTTTAATTGATGAATTTAACATCATTTTTAATATTGGTTTTTTTAAATAGGTACTAATAATAAGAACAGCTGCAAAAAGAGAATTAATGATTGTGGGTTTCATTTTAAAAAAGGTTTCATTTTTAAAAAATAAAGTAAGTCCGCCAAAAACAATTAGAATTACAGTGCTAACTAACATCATAGTCGATATTTTTCTTTCTTTAATATAAAGAGCGATTAACGAAATCAAAGTAGCAACAATAACAGCGGCAATACTTATATATAAATCCTTATCAGATTTATAATAAACAGCAAAAAATACTATTAATGGAAAAAATTCAAATAATTGTTTCATTTCAGAGTAATCTATCTAAGTATTTTTCAAATTCAAACATTCTTAATTCTTTTATATCTTCACCATAGCCTTCAAAAATTATAGGAATTTCAAAGTTATTTATAATCGTAAGAAGAGCGCCATACTTTGCATTAGAATCAACTTTATTAATTACTAGTCCATCGATTGGAATATAATTTTGAAAGCCTTCTATAATCTTTTTGGAAGCAAGTCCAATATTTGCATCAAGAGTAAGTAAAGTTTTTATATCTGTAAATTGATTTTGATTTTTAATTATTATGTTTGAGATTTTTTTTAGTTCATCCATAAGATTTTTATTATTATGTTGTCTGCCTGAAGTATCTATGATGAGAACTGAGTCTTTACTCCCGAGGTTCTGTATTCCTTTATAAACAACTGCTGCAGGATCTTCTTTATTCTCTCCTTTAAAAAAAGGGACTTCCATTCTGCTTGCAAAATGCTCGAGTTGTTCTATTGCGGCAGCTCTAAAAGTATCCGCAGCAATAACTGAAGGTGCAAGTCTTTTTTCTTTTAAAAAATTAATAAATTTTCCAATAAAAGTAGTTTTACCAGAGCCATTATTGCCAATAATTAAGTAGAGTGTGCTCGGCTTAAACTCCCAATCTAAATTATCTTGAATATTTAATTTTTCTTTTATTTTTTTTTTTAAAGTCTCTTTAATTTCTGTTTCTTGATATTTACCAGACAACGTTTCGATTATTATATCTGCAAATTCAGGCTCTACTCCATTCTCATATAAGATATCTTCTAATTCAGAAGCTTCAAATTTCTTTGAAAAGAATTTTTTGAGAAAAAACATTAAATACTTATAATTTCATAAAAAATATCGAGATAATAATTTTTTGCATTTAAATTAAAAATTCACCTTGGAAAATAATTTCTGCAGGTCCTGTAAGTGACACTGTTTTATTTTCAATTGAAGTATATAAATCAGAACATTCTGTTTTAATTTGAATACTTTCCTTAGTAAAATTATTTAGATAAAGAGTATAGGCAGTAGCGCAGATTCCTGAACCGCAGGCGAGAGTATGGCCAGCCCCTCTTTCCCAAAAAAGAACTTTTATATTGGTTGAAGATATTTTCTGTACAAAAGTTACATTAGCCTGATTCTTAAATATTTTATGACTAACAAGCTTAGGTCCTATCTCTTCAATAGTAATTTGATTTAAGTTTTTAACTAAAACTATGCAGTGAGGATTGCCAATACTAGCACTCATTATTTTAATTAAACCTGGAATTTGAATATTAGGAAATTTGAGATTCTGAGTATCTTTATTGAGTAAAAGAGGAATTTTCTTCCAGTCAGTAGAAACGTTTCCAACATTAGTTTGATACAAGTCCTGAATTTTTTTACCTAAGTGAGTAAAACTTTTAGTTTTAATAGTTGGATTTTTTATTCCCTTAATTTCTGTAAGATACTTATAAACACACCTTAAGCCATTTCCACAATTATTAGCTATAGAGCCATCTGAGTTATAAAATTTAACATGATAAGAGTTTCCATTTTTTTTAATTAAAATGAGCTGGTCACAGCCAATGCCCATTTTGCGATTACATAAAGTTTTAATTAATTTCTTAGATTTACCAATATTATCAACGTTTTTGTCAATAATAACAAAATCATTACCAGCACCCTGAGCTTTAATAAAAGGTATTCTCATTTCTGATCTATAGTGATATAAAAACATCCACTAATAAAGAAGAATTTGGTCGGTCGATGAGTTTCATCCACCGATCCTTTTTTTATTTTAAAATGCTAGATAATATAACAAATAAATTAACAGGAATTTTTAAATCGCTTTCTAATAAGGGAGCAATTACAGAAAAAGACCTCAGCACAACCTTAAGAGAAGTTAGGGTAGCTTTGCTTGAGGCTGATGTTTCACTGAAAGTTGCTAAAGAGTTAGTTTCAGTCATAGAACAAAAAGCTATAGGTCAAAAAATTATTGAAAGTGTCCAGCCTGGGCAGCAAATTGTTAAAATTGTTAGTGACGAACTAACGGCTATTTTAGGCAATGATAGTCATGAATTAAATTTAAAAAGTAAACCTGCTGTCTTTCTTCTTTGTGGTCTGCAGGGTGCGGTAAAACAACAACAGTAGCTAAACTTGCTCATTATTGTCAGCACACTTTAAAAAAAACCGTTTCTTTAGTTTCTACAGATTTAAGAAGGCCGGCAGCTATTGATCAGTTACGTATTTTATCAAAAGAAAATCAATTTCATTTTATTGAACCTCTTAATAATAATATTGAAGAAATAGTTAAGCATGCTGTTAATCAAACAGAAAAACAATTATCAGATATTCTTATTATTGATACATCCGGTCGAATAAGCACAGACGAAGAATTACTCCAGGAGTTAAAAACTATTTATGATTTAGTCACACCGCAAGAAAATTTTCTTGTACTGGATGCCATGATGGGACAACAGTCATTAGAGGTAGTTGAAAATTTTAATTCTACAGCGCCATTAACAGGTTTTATTTTAACAAGACTTGACGCAGATCCAAGAGGGGGAGTAGCACTTTCGGCAAAATATCAAACAGGGTTACCTATTCGTTTCTTTGGTTCAGGAGAGGGAGTAAAAGATTTCGAAGTTTTTTATCCAGAAAGAATAGCTTCAAGAATATTAGGAATGGGAGATGTCGTTTCCCTTGTCGAGAAAGCACAGCAACAATTCGATGAAAAGGAAATGGAATCAATGCAAGCCCAAATGATGAGTGGGCAATTTAGCTTTAATGATTTACTTAAACAGTTTTTACAAATGAAGAAAATGGGAGGCATGTCAGGAGTCATGTCTTATTTGCCAGGAGTTTCTAAAGTCAAAGATATGCTTGAAAAAAGCGATATGGATGAAAAAATAATAGATCATCAAATTGCAATCATTAGATCTATGACAAAAGAAGAAAGATCTGACCCCGATATTCTAAAAGCATCTCGCAAAAAGCGAATTGCTTCAGGTTCGGGTCGTCAAGTACATGAAGTTAACAGATTGCTAAAACAATATGAGCAAACTAAAAAATTCATGAAACAAGCCCAAAAGCCCGGCTTCGCCAATAAACTGAAAAGTATGTTTGGTGGAGGCGATATGCCAACTATGGAATAAATCTTAGAAAGGAGAACCCATGGCAACTAAAATAAGACTAGCAAGAGGTGGTACTAAAAAAAGACCATTTTATAGAATAGTAATTGCTGACGAAAGAGCACCAAGAGACGGTAACTTTATTGAGAAGGTTGGAAATTTTAATCCAATGTTACCTAAGGATCACAAAGAAAGACTAATATTTAGTAAAGAGAGAATAGAATATTGGTTAAAAGTAGGAGCGCAACCAACTGAAAGAGTTCAGAAATTTCTTTCTGAGCATGGACTTGTGGAAGCTCCTAAAATTACAGAAAAAACAAAGCAACAT
The DNA here is from genome assembly GCA_963926395.1 of uncultured Alphaproteobacteria bacterium. Lineage (GTDB taxonomy): Bacteria > Pseudomonadota > Alphaproteobacteria > HIMB59 > HIMB59 > HIMB59. The sequence goes on along the minus strand of CAWUWX010000022.1, from coordinate 12,845 downwards.
TTGCCAAAAGCTAAGGCTCAAGAACGTATGAAACAAAAAGATGAAGCTGCTATAAAAGCTGAAGAAGATGCTAAAGCGGCCGCCGCAGCTCCTGTAGTAGAAGAGCCAGCAGCAGAACCTGAAGCAACTCCAGAAGCAGAAGCAGCTCCTGTAGTAGAAGAGCCAGCAGCAGAACCTGAAGCAACTCCAGAAGCAGAAGCAGCTCCTGTAGTAGAAGAGCCAGCAGCAGAACCTGAAGCAACTCCTGTAACTACTGAAGCTCCGGCTGAAGAGGCAAAAGTAGAATAATAAAAATATCTATGGTTATTAATTCCAAAGATTTCATTCAAGTTGGTAGAATCGGCAGACCCAAAGGAACAAAGGGTCTGCTTAGATTTCAATGCTTTTTACATGATCACAGAGAGATTAATGACTTTAAGAATTTTTATTTAGAAAACTCAGAGAAGATTGAACTCAAACTTGTTTCTTTTGATTCTAAAGGGCCAATAGTTACAATTAATAATTATACCGAGCGAAGTAAAACGGAAAATTTTGTTAATCAGTTTGTTTTTCTAGAAAAAAAACATTTTGACAAACCTACTAAAGAAGATGAATTTTATATTTATGATCTCGAAGGATTAGACGTCATTAATAAAAAAAAAGAATGTGTTGGCGTTGTATCTTCAGTGGTTAATTTTGGCGCTGGGGATTTAATTGAAATCCTTTTTCATAAAAGTAAAAAAAAAGAATTTTTTAGATTTACCAAAGATGAGTTTCCTGAAGTAGACTTAAGCGAAAAAAAAATATTCATTAATTCTTAAATGTTAAATTTTAAAATTTATTCACTTTTTCCTGAAATGTTTCCAGGTTCACTAGAACATGGTTTGGTAGGAAAGGCCTATAAAAATAAAATTTGGAATTTTGAAACAATTCAAATACGTGACTATAGTAAATATTCGGGTAATTCTGTTGATGACAAACCATTTAGTGGTGGTGCAGGAATGATATTAAGACCAGACGTAATATCTGAATCACTAGAAAAAACTACAACTAAAGAAGAATTAAAAAAAAGTATAAAAATTTGTTTTTCCGCTAAAGGCAAAGTATTAAATCAATCCCTTATAGAAAAGTTAAAGAACGAGGATAGTTTTATTCTACTATCCGGAAGGTATGAGGGCATAGATCAAAGAGTAATTAATCATTATGAGTTTGAAGAAGTATCCATAGGGGATTACATATTAAATGGAGGGGAAAGTGCATGTATGGTTTTTATGGAGGCTATCATTCGAGTACAAGATAAAGTTTTAAATAATCCCGAAACTCACAAGAATGAGTCTTTTCAGAATGATTTGCTTGAACATGACCAATTTACGAGACCTTCAATATGGAGTGCTCCAGATGGGTCTACCTATAAAGTTCCCGATGAATTGCTAAACGGCAATCATAGAGACATAGAAAAGTGGAAAAAATCCAATTCAGAGCAAAATACTTCAAAAAATCGTCAAGATTTATGGAAAAACTATTTAAAAAATAAGAAAAATGAGTAGAATGTTCCAACTCGGGATCACCCTAAACTGTACCTTATGGAGCAAGCAATGAATGAACTTATAAAAAATTATGAAAAACAACAAATTACAGAGATTTTAAAAAATTCTAAAATTACTGATTTTAACCCTGGAGATACGGTTAAAGTTAATATTAAAATAAAAGAAGGAGAGAAGGAACGTGTTCAAGCGTTTCAAGGTATCTGTATTGCAAAAAAAAATAATGGTCTAAACTCTTCTTTTTCAGTTAGAAAAATTTCTAGCGGCGAAGGTGTTGAAAGAGTATTTCCTCTTTTCAGCAATATCATCGAGTCTATTGAAAGAATAAAAACCGGTGACGTTAGAAGAGCAAAGCTTTATTATCTTAGAAATCTTTCTGGTAAGAAGGCACGTATCTCTGAAAGAACAGATGGTAGATCTTATGATGAAACTAAATACGAATCGATTTCAGAAATAATTGAACCTGAAGTTGTAGCAGAAGCAGCTCCTGAGGTTACAGAAGCTCAGGCTAATCCTGTAGTAGAACCGTCATTAGAAACAGTAACAGAAACTCCAGCAGAACCTGCACAAGAAACTATGACAGAGAATTCTACTCCTGAAGTAGAAGCGGCAGCTGAAGAAACTAAAGTTAAATAATTTTTTACCTTGAGTACAGGTTCTCCAAAAACATTATTTGATAAAATTTGGACTGATCATTTAGTTAAACAAAGAGATGACGGGACAAGTTTATTATATATTGATAAACACTTAGTTCATGAAGTGACAAGTCCTCAAGCATTTGAAGGACTAAAAATATCTAATAGACCCGTAAGAAGACCGAGCGCTACTGTTGCTGTTGCAGATCATAATGTGCCAACAATCAATAGAGAAAATATTAAAGATGAGCAAAGTAGAATTCAGGTTCAAACATTAGCTAATAATACTAAAGAACATGGAATTGAATATTTTGAGTTAACCGATAAAAGACAAGGCATTGTTCATATAATTGGACCAGAGCAAGGAATAACACAGCCAGGAATGACAATCGTATGTGGAGATAGTCACACTTCTACTCATGGTGCTTTCGGAGCTCTTGCTTTTGGAATTGGAACAAGTGAAGTTGAACACGTTTTAGCGACACAAACAATTGTTCAAAAGCCAGCTAAAAATATGAGAATTTCTGTAAATGGAGTTTTACCATTCGGAGTAACTTCAAAAGATTTAATATTATATATAATTGGCCAAATTGGAACTGCAGGAGGAAATGGTCATGTAATTGAATATGCCGGATCATCAGTGCAATCTCTTTCCATGGAAGCGAGAATGACTATTTGTAATATGAGTATTGAAGCTGGAGCACGTGCAGGATTAATTTCACCGGATCAAACTACATTTGATTATTTAAAAGGAAGACCTTATGCGCCGGCAGAAGAACATTGGGTAAAAGCTTTAGACTATTGGTCTACTCTACCAAGCGATACAGATGCCCACTATGATAAAGAAATTATTATTAATAGTTTAGAGATAGATCCAATGGTAACTTGGGGAACTAGTCCGGAGGACGTAGTCTCTGTTCAAGGTTTGGTTCCAGACCCTTCAAGTGCAAAAACAGAAAACAAAAAGAAAAGCATGGAGAGATCATTGGAATATATGGGCCTTACATCAGGAACGAAAATAACAGACATAAAATTAGATAAAATATTTATAGGATCTTGTACAAATGGAAGAATTGAAGATTTAAGAAATGTTGCGGCAATTGTAAAAGATAAAAAAATTGCAGATCACGTTGAAGGTATGATTGTACCAGGATCTGGCTTGGTAAAAAAACAAGCCGAAGAAGAAGGTTTAGATATTATTTTAAAAGATGCCGGTTTTGATTGGAGAGAAGCTGGATGTTCAATGTGTTTAGGAATGAATCCTGATCAGTTAAAACCTGAAGAGAGATGTGCCTCAACATCCAATAGAAATTTTGAAGGACGTCAAGGCAGAGGCGGACGAACTCATTTAATGAGTCCTGAGCTTGCTGCTGCATCTGCCATTAAAGGAAGCATTGCGGATATAAGAGAGTTTGAATAAAAATGGATAAATTTATTTCACTTAAGGGAGTTGCCGCACCATTACCTATAGTTAATATCGATACCGATATGATAATTCCAAAACAATTTTTAAAAACAATTAAGCGAACAGGTCTTGGTATAAGTTTGTTTTATGAGATGAGATATGATCATCAAGGGCAAGAAATAAAAGATTTTATTTTAAATACAAGTCCTTTCAATCAATCAAAAATACTAGTTGCTGGAGATAATTTTGGATGTGGATCGAGTAGAGAGCATGCCCCATGGTCATTAAAAGATTTTGGTATTACTTGTATTATTTCAACAAGTTTTGCAGATATTTTTTACAATAACTGCTTTCAGAATGGTATTTTACCAATCGTTGTTTCTCCTGAAAACTCAAAAAAATTAATGAGCTTAGCTGTTGACCAAAAAGAATTCGAGATTGATCTTCCTTCACAGAGTATCTCAGTTGGTGGAGAAAAAATTGGTTTTGAAATAGAGGAATATAGAAAACAGAGGTTACTAGAAGGATTGGATGATATTAGTATAACTATGAATTATGAAAAAAATATTACGGATTATGAATCACAGCAAAAGAAAAATAAACCTTGGATTTTTAAGGATATTAAATGAGCATAAAAAAAATCTTAATCTTACCTGGCGATGGTATTGGTGTTGAAGTTGCAGACCAAGCTATTAGAGTAATTGACCATCTAAACTCCAAAAATAATTTGAATATTGAATATGAAAAAGAATTAGTTGGTGGTGCATCTTATGATGTTAATGGAGAACCGCTTACCCCGGCTGTTTTAGAAAAAGCTAAAGAAGCTGACGCTATTTTATTAGGTGCCGTTGGAGGTTCTAAATGGGATGACGTAGAAAGAAATAAAAGGCCTGAAGCTGGCTTACTTGGCCTTAGAAAAGAATTAGAGTTATTTGCGAATTTAAGACCTGCGATAGTTTTTGACGCCTTACTATCAGCATCTTCCTTAAAAGAAGAAATTGTTAAAGGTCTAGATATTGTCATAGTGCGTGAATTAACAGGCGGTGTTTATTTTGGTCAACCAAGAGGAATCGAAGAATACGAGCCAGGTAAACAAAAAGCAGTAGATACACAAATTTATTTTGACTATGAAATTGATCGTATAGCTCGTGTTGCTTTTGATCTTGCAAGAAAAAGAAATAATAAAGTAACTTCTGTTGAAAAAGCAAATGTTATGGAAACAGGAGTATTGTGGAGACAGGTTGTAAAAAAAACACATGAAAGTTTCAGTGATGTTACTTTAGAAAATATGCTTGCCGATAATTGCGCAATGCAATTAGTCCGAAATCCTAAACAATTTGATGTTCTTGTTACTGATAATCTTTTTGGAGATTTATTAAGTGATTGTGCAGCAATGTTAACAGGATCACTAGGAATGCTACCTTCAGCCTCTCTTGGCGCAGAAAAAAATGGAAAGAGAAATGGGCTTTTTGAGCCAGTTCATGGTAGTGCACCAGATATTGCGGGGCAAAATAAAGCTAATCCAATTGCTACAATTTTAAGTTTTGCAATGATGTTAAGATATAATTTAGATCAACAGGAATTAGCACAAAACTTAGAAGATGTTATTCAAAATGTTTTAAACGATGGGTTTAGAACTGCTGATCTTTATAGTGCAGACTCACAAACTTTAGTATCTTGTTCTAAAATGGGTGATCTCATTATAGAGAGACTTTAAGTATGACTGCTAAAAAACCTAAAATTGCGATTGTCGGAGCCACAGGAAATGTTGGAAGAGAGGTCTTAGATATAATTGATGATAGAGAAATTCAATACTCAGATCTAGTTGCTTTAGCTTCTAAAAAATCTGAAGGGATGGAAATAAATTACGGTGAAGATAAGTCCATCACTGTCAAAAATCTAAGTGACTATGATTTTAAGGGAACAGATATTGCTATATTTTCTGCAGGAGCAAGTGTTTCGAGTGAATACGCTCCAATTGCTGCCAAACAAGGATGTATAGTAATTGATAACACTTCTCATTTTAGAACGGATCCAGATGTTCCTCTAGTTGTTTCAGAGGTTAATCCTCAAGATATAAAAGATTTCAGAAAGAAAAACATAATTGCTAATCCTAATTGCTCTACTATGGGCATGTTGGTTGCCATTAAACCTCTCCATGATCAATTTAAAGTTAAGAGATTAGTTGTTTCTACTTATCAGTCTGTTTCAGGCGCTGGTAAGGAAGGAGAAGATGAGCTAGACAATCAAACTAGAAGTTTATTAAACAACAAAGCAATCACAAAACAAAAATTTACAAAACAAATAGCATTCAATCTTATTCCTCATATCGATGTATTTCTTGAAGATGGAGATACCAAAGAAGAATGGAAAATGCATCAAGAGACAAAGAAGATTTTAGATCAAAATATTGAATTAACAGCAACTTGTGTAAGGGTTCCTGTTTTTGTATCCCATTCAATAGCGGTCAATATTGAATTTGAAAAACCTTATGAGGAAGATCAAGTTAGGGAGATTTATAAAACTGCACCAGGATTAAAGGTTGTTGATTTTAGAGTAGATGAAGGATACGTCACTCCTGTTGAAGTGGCTGGCTTAGATCCAGTTTATGTCAGTAGAATTAGAAGAGATAAAACAATAGCTAATGGTTTAAATTTTTGGTGTGTTTCAGATAACTTAAGAAAAGGCGCAGCTTTAAATACTGTTCAAATTGCAGAAATACTAATTAAAGATTATTTAAGCTCTTAGCTTTAAATTTATAAATATTATTTTTATTCATCACATCGTTTGTAGTAATTTTATCACCTTTAATATTTTTAATAATTTTAAACATTAAATTAGTTGTGAGTTCTAAAGTTTTTTTGAGATTCACATTGTTAAATACATGATGAGTAAATAAGGCGGTAGATATATCCCCAGCACCATCAATTCTTTTTTTAAATTTAATATTAGGTGTCTCGATGTAAAAGCAATTTTTATTAGATACGATCATATTAATTAAATTTTTCTTGGGACCAATAATGCTTCTGATAAATAATATTTTATTATTTTTTTTGCAGTAATTCTTAGCATCTTTAGCGACAGTATTGAATTTATAATCTTTATAATTTTTTTTTTCCAAAGTTGACCATTCAAAAAAATTTAATGAAACATGAGATGCCTCTTTAATAATTTTAGGCAAAAAATTAATCACTTCTTTACTAACATAAGTTCCTGTGTCGATATCGCCAATGACTGGGTCGACAACAACTTTTTTTTGTCCTTTAATAATCTGAAGGACAGAGCGACCAATCTTGCTATTAGGAATATACCCAACTAAAAAAATATCGTCATGATTCAACTTATATAATTTTTGAAAGGCTTTAAAAAATAAAAGAGGTGTATTTTGATTAATGGGTATTTCAATGAAATTTTTATTTCCTTTGTGAGAAGATAAAATAATTGTTGGAATTTGTAATACCTGATAGCTTAAATTGCCTAAAATAAGAGAAGCCGCCTGATTTCCAACTAAATCATTAAGTACATTTGACTGAATTGTAATAATTTTTTTCATAATCTACCTTTTAGAATGAGTAATATTATAGTAATAATAGTATTTTAAAATTAAGAAAAGGAACCTGTTATCATGTCATTTGAATTACCAAAACTTAACTACGAAAATGATGCCCTTGCGCCTATTATGTCGGCAGAAACTTTAGAGTTTCATCACGGAAAACATCATCAAACATATATCACTAATTTAAACAATCTAACAAAAGATACCGACTTAGCTAACGCTTCTCTAGAAGATATAATTACTAACACTAGCGGCGATGCCTCAAAAGCTGGTATTTTTAACAATGCTGGTCAACATTGGAATCATATTATGTTTTGGCAATGTATGAAGCCAAATGGTGGCGGAGCTATGCCTTCTGAATTAGAAAATAGAATTATTTCTGATTTTGGAAGTGTTGATAAATTCAAAGAAGATTTTATCCAAGCTGGTGTGACTCAATTCGGATCAGGCTGGGCCTGGTTAGCAATTGATAATGGTAAACTTGTGGTTACTAAATCTGCAAATGCATCAAATCCTTTGGTTGACGGAATGAAGCCGATCTTTGGATGTGATGTATGGGAACACTCTTATTACATAGATTTTAGAAATAGAAGGCCTGACTATCTCAAAGCTTTTTTAGATAATTTGGCTAACTGGGAATTTGTAGCCTCACAACTAGTTTAATTAAGAAAATTATCACTAGACCAAGTTTATAAACTCCTTACATGCTCTTTCTGTCATTTAAGAAAAAGTATTTAAGGAGTTTTTATATGATGGATGATATTTTAGAGAGAGAGTTAATAAATATTATAAAATTTCACATAAGTAAATTAGGTAAAAATAAGCTTATTATTGGAAAATAGGTAATACACAATAAAGCAAAAATTGTTGCTAAAATAAATGGGTATCCTTCTTTTACATAATCTTCAATTTTAACATTACTAATTGAGCAAGTAGTGAACATTAAAGTTCCTACTGGTGGAGTCGCACCAGCTATTGTTAAATTTAAAATAAAAACTATACCAAAATGCACTGGATCAATTCCATATGTATTCGTTATAGGAACAAGTATTGGGGTAAGTAAAATTAATGCTGCAGTTCCTTCAACAAACATTCCTAGTATTAATAAAAATAAATTCATTATTAGTAATATTGCTATTGGGTTTGATGAAATATTCACCATAAATTCTGCTAAAATTATTGGAATTTTTTCCCAAGTTAAATAATATCCAAAGGAAGAAGCTGCACAAATAATTAGTAATATGACGCTAGTAGCGATTACGCTTTCATTTATTATTTTCGGTATAGTACTAAGTTTAAGCTCTTTATAAATAAAGAAGCCCACTAGTAAAGAGTAAGCTACTGCAATTGCACCTGCTTCTGTTGGTGTAAAAACCCCAAATCTAATACCTCCAACAATTATTATAGGTATAAGTAATCCGAAAAATGACTCTTTCAACGCTAAAAATACTTCTTTTAAACTAGCTTTTTTTTTTCTGCTTGGTTCATATTTTTTTTTGCCAGCCATAAAACGTACAGTGACCATAAGAACGATGCATAGAAAAACTCCCGGAAGTATTCCTGCTAAAAAAAGCTTCCCAATAGAAGTTCCACTTATAAAACCATATAAAACCAAAGCTATTCCAGGTGGGATTATTGCGGCAATAATTGCTGAACAGGCTGTAATGGAAGCTGAAAATCCCGGTCCATAATTGCGTTTGATCATTTCAGGTACAACAATTTTGCTTTGCATAGCAGCATCAGCGTTTGAAGATGCTGACATTCCTCCCATCAATGTGCTCATCAAAACATTTATTTGGGCAAAACCTCCTATTAGGTGTCCAACTAATGTATCTGCTAAATTCATTATCCTTTTTGTAATTCCTGAGTAATTCATAATTACACCAGTCATTATAAAAAATGGAACTGCCAATAATGGAAACGATAAAGTTGGAGAAATTAATCTTTGAATAAAAATGTATGTTGGAATTCCACTATCCGAAATAAAAAAAGATAATGCACCAATTGCTATTGAAAATGCGACTGGCACTCTTATACAAAGTAGAAAAAAAAATATTACTATTGGAAGAAAGATCATTTTTTAAATTTTTGCAACGATCGAATTATTAAACTTATAAAAAATAGGACTACAGGTAAGTCTACATAACTAAATGGTATTCTTAAAATAGAAGTAGGCTTATTATAGGCGGTGATTGTGAATTTAATTGCTAAATATAAAGCAAATACAAAAAATATCGTTAAGATAAGAATTTTTAACCAATCAGATATTTTTTTTAATATATTGGGTAGAAAATTATAAACTAAATCTAGATGAATATGTTTATTACTTTTCCAAGCAGCGGCAGCGCCTAAAAAAACAGCCCAAGTGAAAGAAATCGTAGCCAATTCATTAGACCAATTAACAGGATTATTTAATATATATCTACTAATCACACCATAGAAAGCTGCAAGAACTACAATGCATATTGCTATAGCAGCAATAATCTCCTCTAAATTTTTAATGATAAATTTCATACAATTATAAATAATAAACTGCTGGATTATTTACCCAGCAGTTTTTGAAAATAAAAGTTATTTTAATATTGCCGATACTCTTTCATATAAGCCGTCTGACCACTCAGGAAAAACATCATATGTTGGAGCTGTAGCATCTTGGAAAGCCGAAATATCAATTTCACTAGCTCTGACAAAAGTAACCCCTTCGTTATTTTGTAGATCCTGGATAAGCTTTTCCTCACCTTCAATAATAAGCTTTGTCATGTATTTTCCAGAATTAATGGATTCTTCAATAATAATATTTTGAAGATTCTCTGGCATGCTGTCAAAAATTTCAGCATTCATCATTGGAGCAACAAATGCTTTAAAATGGCCTGTCATTGAAATTACTTTTCTTTGCTCATAAAGTTTCGCACCTATAATTGATGCAATTGGAGCCTCTGCAGCATCAACTAAACCAGTTGAAAGAGCTCCATAAACTTCAGCCCATGCAACTTGAGTACCATTTGCGCCCATAGATTCAAATGTTTTTACCCACATAATGTTTGGCGGAACACGAATAGGAACATTTTTCATATCATCCGGATGTTTAACAGGTTTATCGGTTATAATATGTCTAGCACCAAAAAACCAGTTAGCAGCTGTAACTTTTAAGCCACTTAAAGCTGAAAGATTAGCTGAGGTTTCTGCATACCAATCAGATGATAAAATCTTTTCCATATCACTAGGATCTGGTAATAAATATGGACCTGCAATTATTCCAAGATCAGGAACATAATCAGCTAAATAACCAAAATCAGCAATCGTCATTACCATAGCGCCATTTTTAATTTGTTCATAAACTTCTTTGTTAGTACCTAATACCCCTCCGCCATAAACATCGATTGCAATCCGCCCATCAGAACGACTTACAATATTTTCTGACATTTGTCTCATAGCATCAAGTAAAGGCTCTCCATCCGCACTAACAGTTCCAAACTTGAAAGTGTAGTCAGCGGCAAAAGATCCTTTTGAAATTGTTAATAATAAAATTATTAATAATTTGCTTACTGCATTCATAGTAATCCTCCTCTTTTATAAATCTTTTATTAAAAGATTAATTTATTCAAAAAATCTAACATGAAAAAATTAATTTAATTAAGCTATATTTTATTCATAATTCATAAATGATATGAAATTCATACTTAAAACAAGAGATTATCTAAATAAATTAAGCTTATAACGAATATTTTTGATTCATTTAAAACTTTAAAAGTAATAAATGATATTGTAAAAAGTCATGAATCTTCTCAAGTAGTCACATGTTCTTAGTTATTACGATATAGGCGTAGGTGTAAGGGCCTACCTTAATTTAGGTAGACCCGTTGGACTTACTAGGCGTTAATCATTTTTGAATTATTACCAATTTCAATCTTTCTTGGTTTTTTATGTTCTGGAATTTCTCTTTCCAAACCAATAACAAGTAGACCGTTTTTTAAATCGGCATCATTCACTTTAACTGAATCGGCTATTTCAAATCTTCTTTCAAAGTTTCGAGTAGCAATACCTCTGTGTAAGTATTCAACATTTTCATCTAATAAGCCATTTCCAGATTTATTATCTCCTTTGATCACCAAAAGGTTCTCCTCTAAAGATATATCTATATTGCTCTCATCAAATCCCGCTACAGCCATTGTAATTTGATAATTATTTTTATCTGTTTTAACAATATTGTAGGGCGGATAAGCATTAGTCTTAGTTTCTGATGAAAATACAGTATCGAAAAGTCTATCAAACTCATCGAAACCAACGGTTGTTCTCCATAGTGGAGATAAGTCAAATGTAGTCATTATTAACCTCCTAAAAGCGTTAATTTAATTTTGCAGTATTTAAAACCTGCTGTTATGTAGGTCCGTCATGGCACCTACAATTTATATATGGGATTATTTAAATAAAATTCAAGACTTAAGTTCTAAATAGTTGTTCTGAAAAATTAGAAATATCAGAATTCCAAAATACATTTTTCTTTATTTGATCAAATTCTAAATCTAATACTGCAGACATAGCCGACGCGTAAATACCCCTTGCATCTATGGTGCTCTGCAAATCTCTATTTTCAAAAAGTTTATTTAATCCAGGCCAATCAGTTAAGACTTGGGATTTTTTTAATAATCCACCTGCCATTAAAATAGCAGAGCCATACCCATGTTCTGTTCCATATCCACCATTTTGCTCAACGGTTCTTCCAAATTCAGTAAGTGTCAGTATTAAAGTATTATCAAATTCTTTTCCAAGCCCCTCGTACAAGTTTTTAATAATCTTATCTATTTCTTGAAGTTTATCAGCATGTCCTCCTTCATCATTGCCTTGTCCAGAATGAGTGTCAAATCCTTCTATGTCAAAAACAGCAATTCTTGGACCTAGAGGATCTTGTAATATTTTTGATGCTTTTTTGGATAAACTATCAAGACTTTGATCTCCACCTTGCATTGTCAGCGGTCTATTCATGATAACATCTATAATATTAAGAAGTTTCTCTTCAGAAGCCCCTTCATAAGCTGTTCTTAATTTTTTTACAATCTCTATTCTTGGCATTGAGTTGTGAGCTGGGTAAAAATTATTATTTTGTTCAATACCTCTTAGTAAAAGAGGCATAGGAAGTGTTAACGCTAAACCCGATCCATCCAAATTTGCAAGTTTTAAACCTCTTCCTAACCAGCCAGTCTTTTCTTTATAAGGAACAAGACCACCAGTCTCCATTAAATTCTGCCCGTCAAAATGTGATCTTTGAGTGTAAGGGATACTAGTGGCATGAACTACTGAGGCCTTACCCTTTTTCCATAATTTGTGAAGTGTTGATAGTTTAGGATGAAAACCAAAATCTGAATTTAGTTTTAGTTTTTGATCAAGTAATAGTTCTGAGCGATAGCTCTTAATTTTGGGATCACCAATTACTGGTACAGCAGTTAGGCCGTCCATTCCCCCTCTTAGAGATATAATTACTAAATTTTTCTTAACTGATGCAGCGAGTAGCGGTAAGTTCAAACCGCCTACAAACAAAGTCGCTAAACTTCCTTGTAAAAAACTTCTCCTGGTACAATTCATGTTTTTAAGACCTCCGGCATATTAGCAAACATTACAAATCTATTTTGAGTACTATTTGCAGAAAATACAGTCTTTAATGCATTTTCAGGATTATCAAAATTTTTATAAATAATATTTTCAAAGAATTCATCATCATAGGTACTCTG
>CAWUWX010000021.1:0-28997 GCA_963926395.1 uncultured Alphaproteobacteria bacterium | reverse complement strand
TGATGTATTTATCACATCACCAGAATGTTCACCTGTAGCATCATATGATCCACTCACATTTGCGTTAGCACTATTTGAAACTGTTAAGGTTGCATCTTCATTTATAACTCCGACATCATTTTGAGCGACTGGAGCATCGTTTATGCCGGTCACAGTAATTCTTAAAACCGCAATATCAGTATCTGTTCCATCACTGACAGTGTAATTAAAGTAATCGTAAGCTGTGTCTCCCTCATCTAGATCATCTGCGGCGGACTGATTAGCAGTGTAACTGTAGCTACCATTTGAATTCATAGTTAGCTGACCATAGGTTCCTGTTAATGCAGATCCGATTGAGCCAGCCGTTCCACTTCCCTCAGTACTCCCAATTTTAATCGCTGTAATGGTGAAATTTGTATTATTATCATCTGCGTCTGCGTCTGTATCATCATAATCAACAGAGTAGGAAGAGCTGGAGCTTCTCGTGATTGTTGCATCCTCGTTCACTGCATCGTAATCGTTGACAGCTATAATATCATCGTTGACACCAAGAATTTCAATTCTAATTGTCGTTGTATCTGTGGTTGTTCCATCACTAATTGTGTAATTAAAATAATCATAAACGCCGCTATCTCCTGCATCGAGATAATCTGCTGCTGCTTGGTTAGCAACATAAGAATAACTACCATTCGCGTTTAAAGTTAACTGACCATAAGTTCCTGTCAGAGCTTGGCCAACTGTTCCTGCCGTTCCATTACCTACGCTTGACCCTGTTCGAAATGAAGTAATTGTTAAAGAGTCGCCATCTGCATCTGAGTCATTATTAGCGCTTGAGTTACCATCCATAACATCGCCGGAATGTTCACCTGCAGCATCATACGATCCACTTAAATTTTTGTTTGCATTGTTAGAAACATTAAGCGTAGCATCTTCATTAACGACTGCATAATCTGGATCTGCATCTGGCGCAGTATTCGTTGGAGTTGCCATTGTAATGACACGAATAAAGTCACCCTTTAGGCCATTTTGTGCTCCAAAAGCAATTGTTTTATTACTATTAGATAAGGATAACCAGTCATTACTAGTGGTTGCACTTGTTTGTAAATTTTCAAAAATACGTTTATTAACTTTGGTTGCGCTGCTAGAAGGATAAGTCGCACCTGATTTATCTAAATAACTATTATCAATTGTTTTGTCATAAGCGCTGTAAATACCAAGAATTGTATTGTCAAAAGTTACTGAACCTGCACTAGCAGAAGCTCGTCTGTTTACATCGTCATTTAAAAAAATAATGTAACTGTTTATTTTATTACTGGAACTCGCTACGTAACTACTAACCGAACCGGCCACATCAAAAACTAATGTACCTCCACTGTTTGTAATATTTTCTCTCTCTAATGTTATGATGAAGCGGTTACCAGAATTATCCATTTGTCCTTGGTTATTTCCTGATCTCCAACGTGCCTCAAAATTTGTTGCGCCTGATAAGTTAACAACATTAGAGTTAATAGAGTCAATTCCATTTTCTAAAAGGTTGCCATCAAAGTTTTTAAAAGCCATTGCTCTAGTTTCAATCTCGCCCACATTATGTTCAAGCTCCCAATCACCATCACGACCAGTAATGTCTGTTGAAGATGCAATATCTGCTTGTGTGATATTTCCAATTTGCTGAACTAATAATTGCCCCGCATCTGATTGGGCAATATTACAACCATAAAATAAAATATCTCCTGATGTTGTTAATGCTCCCCCGATGACTCTTAGTGCATCAGAATATTGATTTAAGCTTTCTGCATTTAAAGTTGAATTACCGAAAATAATTTGTCCAGCAGAACCATGACCAATAAGATGTACAGCATCTACATTCGATTCATTTTGTAAAATATTTTGAATTTGTATAAAGCCATCTCTATTGGCATCAATAATGTAAACTTGTTTAGTGGAATCCATAGATTCAATAAGGGATTGATAATTATTGACACCACTATCAATAAAAACAAATTCTTTGTTTGATTGGTTAGAGGAAAAAAGAGCCTCATTACCCTCTATACTTAATGAGGAAATATCTTGGGAATTAGAATTATTCTGAGATTCAAGATTATCAAATGTATCAACCGCACTAAAAAGAAACGCTCCATCAAACATAATCCGAGGCTCGAGAACTTTAATAAGAGGGTTTTTTTTAGAAAACCTTATGTCCTTTAAATTTTGTTTAGCTTTAACTGAACTAGCCATTATTCCTCACATTTTTAAAACAGATAACATAATAAGCCAAATATGAAGGTATTGTGAAATTTATGACCCATTATAGGTCTAAAAACAATTGTAAGAACTCAAATAATATATGAAATGTAATCTTAAAGGCCATAGAGGATACAATTGACTAAAAATACTATCAAATATTTTATATTTTTTATTGTTGGGTTTGCTTTTCTCGTATCTTGTGCGAAGAGATCTCCTGAGCCAATCATTAAAGATGATATAGCCAAACAAATCCAAAAAGATTTATTAGAAATTAACGAAACAACAAAAGATAAAGTACTAGAAATAGACCTGTATCAAGCTATTGCTTTTGCTATAAAAAATAACAGGGAGCTAAGAGTAAACGTAATGGAATCCGCTCTTAACAATAATCAAATTGCTCTTACAGAATTTGATATGTTACCTAAATTAGCTTTAGATGCAGGATATAAAAATTTAGGAAAAAATCCTGCTTCCACGAGTGTTTCTATGACAGGTCAAGAACCCGGAGTACTTGCTGATAGTCCTTCTTACTCACTCTCTCAAGATAAAAATTCACGAACTACAGATTTAGGTTTTACATGGAATGCATTAGATTTTGGATTGTCTTATATCAGGGCAGGACAAAATGCAGATAAATTTTTAATTGCTAAGGAAATGGAGCGCAAGGCAATACATAATATTACTCGTGAAGTTATTTATGCATATTGGCAAACTCTATCCGCAGATAAATTATTAGCTGAGATTTATCCTTTGATGGATCGTGTTAATACCGCTCTTGATGATTTTGAATATATAGAAGAACTTCTTCTCTCTTCTCCAATGGATGCCCTTTTATACCAAAAAGAATTATTGGATGTAGCTCAGGTTCTTTTATCGCAGCAACGTTCTCTTATGAATTCTAGAACTGAATTGAGTAGCTTAATGGGAATGCTTCCTGGACAAGAGTATGCACTTGTAGAAACAAAAAAACCTTTAACGGAATTAACAATTAATCTTAAAACTATGGAAGAAGCAGCGTTATTTTCTCGTCCAGAATTAATGGAAAGCAGATACCTCCAAAGAATTTCTGCAGAAGAAGTTAAGGCCTCGATGCTGGCTTTAATGCCTAGTTTACAATTTAATTCCACATGGAATTACAACTCCAATAAATATCTTTTAAATAAAAGTAATTATGAATTTGGTTCACAAATTGGTGGTAATTTAATTAATATATTTAGAGCTCCTATTACAAGAAAAACAGCAGAAGCTGCTGGAACTGTTGTAGAACAACAGCGTTTAGCTCTTTCAATGGCTATTCTTTCTCAAGTTCATCTATCAAACATTAATTATGCTCAAGCAATCCGTGAGTATAGTAATGCTCGTCACTACTTAAATGTTTCCAATAGAATTAACGAGCAAATTAAAAATGCACAAAAAATTTCTCGATTTGGAGCACTTGAAGTGATACGTGAAGAAGCAAGTATGCTAGTTGCTCAGTTACGCCATGATATATCTTATGCTGAAGTTCAATATAGTTTGGGTACTATTTTTTCATCTATTGGGATGAACTTTACTCCCAAAGAAATTGGAAATTACTCTGAAAATGAATTGGCGCAATTTATTAAACAGTCTATGGATAAATGGACCAAAAAATATTATGCAGAAGTGGCTAAACCCATTAAAGATCAAAACCCCGTTTTAAAAAGAACGGGTTATAGTTTAATGAATATCGATAGGCTTCGTGCAATCAAAGCCAATATACCAACTGATCCAAGATCAATTCCTGAGTTTAGATTTGCAAATGATACTTTTTATCTAACAGGGCATGGTAAAGTAAGGTACTTAGTGACCTTAGCTAATGGAGAACCTCTTCCTAATTGGCTTGTTTTTATTCCAACAGATAAAAAATTTATTGGTAATGCTCCATTTGGGATTGAAGAATTAGATATTTTAATAGAAGCGAGTAATGATGTAGTTAAAACTGAAGAAAGATTTACATTAAAGTTAAGAAAAAATTCTGACTCTATTCTCTCTCTACCAACTAAATATAGCACTGAAACTTTAATCGCTGAAACTGAAGAAATTGTAATTGAAGAAGATATAGAAACAGTTGTTGAGACAATTATTGAAAAAAGCCAAACAATGGAAGATTTAAATTTACAATTTGTATCAAATACTAATGATCTTCAAGAAAAAGTAGATAACTTAGTTATTAAGAAAAGACCTACTCCTAACACTGATGTTTTAATGGCTACTTTAACCGATACTCTCTCAAAAAAACTGGAGAGTATCACTGCTTATAAAACAGATCAGGCTGCCTTTATTCAAATTGGCGCTTTTAAAAGTGAATCAGTTTCCAATAAAGTTGCTCAAGATATTTCACAAAAAATTAGCAAAGATGTAATTGTTTCTCCAACTTTCATATCGGACCCTATTTTTTACAGAATACTTGTTGGCCCAACACATAAAGACGATGTCTTTGGAGTCATAAAACTTCTTGTGGATTTAGGGATTAAAGACTATTTCCTAACATCAAATTAATAAAATCTTTAATTAATCCTGTTAACCTTTTTGTTTAAAGTTAGAATATTTTCTAACAATGCAAATATTAAAATTAACAAATTTAAAAAAAAATTTTGGCTCCAATAAAGTATTGCGCGGTATAAATCTTACTGCCAATCAGGGAGATGTCATCAGCATTATTGGAAGTTCAGGATCTGGTAAAAGCACAATGCTTCGCTGTATTAATTTTTTAGAAAATGCTAATCATGGAGAGATCAATGTATGCGGATTAGAAATTGATTGTGCAAAAGAAACTATTGAAAGACCCAATAAAGATCTTCAAGAGAAAATTATAAATATTAGAAAAAAACTGGGTATGGTTTTTCAAAGTTTTAATTTGTGGTCTCATATGACGATCTTAGAGAATATTATGGAAGCACCCGTTCACGTTTTAGGTCAAAACAAAAAAGAAGCTAAAGAAAATGCCTTATCTCTTTTAGAACAAGTCGGCATTCAAGATAAAGCTAGCAGTTATCCTATTCATTTATCTGGAGGGCAACAGCAGCGTGTAGCCATTGCAAGAGCTCTTGCTATTTCTCCTGAAGTGTTGTTATTTGATGAGCCTACATCTTCTCTTGATCCTGAATTAGTTGATGAGGTTTTAGGTGTGATGAAAAAATTAGCCGAGGACGGAAAAACAATGCTTGTCGTCACTCATGAAATGGAATTTGCCAGAAGAGTTTCAAATAAAGTCATTTTTTTACATGATGGTCTGATTGAAGAGGAAGGGCATCCTGACACAGTCTTTGTAAACCCTTCATCAGAGCGCTGTCGAAATTTCTTATTTAATAGACGATCCTAATAAATTTTTATATTTTTAACCTGTGAATTCTTTATTAAATTTTTTATTAAGAGTTGTTGATTTTTATACACTTCTAATTTTTGCATACGTTGTGCTATCTTGGCTTTTTCACTTTAAGGTTCTTAGCTTCGATAATATGTTTTTAGTTAGATTGTATGATGGTCTAAAAAAAATGACTGATCCACCTTTGGATTATATTAGACGCTACATTCCTAACCTAGGAGGAATAGATATAGCTCCAGTTATATTAATTTTAATTATTTACTTATTAAAAGACCTGCTCATAGAGTATTGGCCAATAAACTAGGAAGCATTTAGGAGAGTTTTATTATGACAAAAATTATTGATGGCAAAGAATTTGCTCAAAAAATCAGAAATCAAGTAAAAGAAGATTCAGATCGTTTATTACAAAATCATAAAGTTCAACCTTGTCTTGCTGTTGTTCTAGTTGGGGAAAATCCAGCTAGTAAAGTTTATGTGGGAGCAAAAACTAAAATGGCTGCAGAGTGTAATATTATAACTAAAGATTTTAAAATGGAAGATACGACCGATCAAGCAACTCTTCTTAAAGTTATTGATGAATTAAATAATGATCCTCATGTTCATGGTATTCTCGTTCAACTTCCCCTTCCTAAACAGATAGATGAAAGAGCTGTGATTGACGCTATTGATGTTAAAAAAGATGTTGATGGTTTTCATGCTATTAATGCTGGAAGACTTTCCATTGGTGGTGAAATGCTCAAGCAAGCTTTTATCCCCTGTACCCCACTCGGATCACTTTTGCTTTTAAAAGATACTCTTCCTAATTTAAGTGGCTTAAATGCTGTTGTTATTGGGAGATCTAATATTGTAGGAAAGCCTATGTCACAACTTCTTATTGAAGAGTCATGTACCGTAACAGTTGTGCACTCAAGAACTAAAAATATTGAAGCCCTTTGTGCGCAAGCAGATATTATCGTTGCCGCTGTAGGAAGACCTGAAATGATTAAGTCTGATTGGATTAAAAAAGATGCGGTCATTATCGATGTAGGTATTAATAGAATTCCAACAATTAAACCTGATGGCAGTGAAGGAACTAAACTTGTTGGAGATGTCGATTATCAGGATGTTTTTGAAAAAAGTTCTGCCATCACTCCTGTTCCTGGAGGTGTAGGGCCAATGACAATCGCTTGCTTATTAAGAAATACCGTTACTTCGGCTTATCGTCATTCAGGTCAAGCTGATCCTCGCGGTGCTGTTGATATAAAATAAATTTTAATATTTAATTTTATTTTTTTTGAGACGAAGAGCATTTAACTTAATGAAACCTTCTGCATCTCTTTGGTCATAATTTGACGATTCAAAAGTTGCTAAGTCTTCATCATAAAGACTATTAGGCGATCTTCTTCCTATCACAATGACATTGCCTTTATATAATGCTAATCGAACTTGTCCGTTAACTCTTTTTTGTGTCACGTCTATAGCTTTTTGTATCATAAGACGTTCGGGTGCAAACCAATATCCGTTATAGATAAGTCTCGCATATTTAGGCATTAACTCATCTTTCGTAAATACCTCTTCTCGATCTAGTGTAATGCTTTCTATAGCGCGATGGGCTTTTAATAAAATTGTACCCCCCGGTGTTTCATATACGCCACGAGACTTAATACCCACATATCGATTTTCGACAATATCTACTCTGCCTATTCCATTAGCAGCACCAAATTGATTTAACTTTTCTAATAAATTAAATGGGCTGAGTTTTTTTCCATTGATTCCAATGGGGTCACCATTTTTAAAATCAATTGTTAAAACTGTTTCTTTATCAGGGGCCGTTTGAGGGCTTTTAGAAATACCAAAGACATTTTCAGGTGGTCTACTCCAAGGATCTTCTAGGATTTTACCTTCGGCTGATCTATGTAAAACATTAGCATCTACACTATAAGGCGATTCCGTTTTATTATGCTTCATAATTGGGATTTTATTTTTAGAAGCAAATTCTAAAAGTTTTGTTCTGGAATTCAGATCCCACTCTCTCCAAGGTGCTATCACTTTAATATTAGGAGCAAGAGCATAATAAGATAATTCAAATCTTACCTGATCATTTCCCTTGCCTGTCGCTCCATGAGATACTGCATATGCTTTTTCTTTTTTTGCAATTTCAATTTGTCTTTTTGCTATAAGAGGTCGAGCTATGGAAGTACCTAACAGATACTCTCCTTCGTAAATTGTGTTAGCTCTAAACATGGGGAAGACGTAGTCTTTGACAAATTCTTCTTTTAAATTTTCAACATAGATTTTTTTAGCACCTAATTTTTTTGCTTTTTCTTTAGCTTCGGTTAGTTCTGCTCCTTGTCCTAAATCTGCAGCGTAGCAAATGACATCAGCATTATATTCTGTTTGCAGCCATTTTAAAATAACGCTTGTGTCAAGACCTCCAGAATATGCAAGAACAATTTTTTTTTTCATTTTAAGATATTAGCAGTTTTCGCTTAGCTTATTGAAAGAACTAGTAAAACCAATGAGAGAGTATGTATCGGTCGTTTCTGTTCCTTTTGTTGAATATCCAATTACTGACATTTCTTTTCCTGCTTTCATCGCATTTATAATAACTCGATCGTCTTTCATTGACCAAGCCGTGTCGCCATCCCCAAAGAACTGATAATTAGCGCCGTCAATCGAAACTTTAATATATTTATTTTCATCATATGGGTAACCCGCGTCAGCCCTTACATACATCACACTATCTTCTTTAATAACAAAAAAAACAACCTGGCCTCTTTTATTGTAATCGCCTTTTTCAGCAACGGGAAATTGATATAGGGCGCAAACTTCGTTACTAATTTTTTTATGGGACCAAACGCCTTTTTCATCTGCCGCAAAAAGAGGATTAAGAAATAATAAAATTATTAATGTAGAGAGAATCTTTTTAACCATTATTATAATATATATCAAATGAGTTTGATTTTTAAGACTAATTAATGGACAATACGTCTATCTTTCAAATGAAAACTAAAGTAAAAAATCCCTTTATCAACGCCATGAAGCAAATAGCTGACCATCAAGATAAGAGCTCTTTTAAAATGATTTTTGATTATTTTGGACCTCGATTAAAATCTTTCTTAATGTCATCTGGCGCAGAAGAATCAGTAGCTGAAGAAGTCGTACAAGAAACCATGTGTGTTGTTTGGACTAAAGCAGATTATTACGACCCTAAAATGGCTTCACCCAGTACTTGGATTTACACAATTGCTCGTAATAAAAAAATAGATATCCTGCGAAAATCAAGAAAAGCTGTTTTAGAAAATATTGATACTGCTATCTTGCCTCCTATCATCCCTCGTTTAGAAGAAGACATCGAACATGACCAGAAATTTGAAGTTATTAATCGATATCTAAACGAACTTCCAAAAGAACAATTAGCGCTCTTAAAAATGAATTTTATTGAAGAAAAATCACATGGAGAAATTGCAGAAATAACAAAAATTCCACTAGGAACGATAAAGTCCAGAATTAGACTCGCCATGGAAAAAATTAGAGAACGTATTGAAAAAGATAAAGAAAAACCTGATCTAAATAATAATGTCAGGAGTATTAATTAACAATGATTAATCTCATGACCCAGCCTTCAGTTACAGCAGCTCGTCTTCTATTTCAACAATGTGTTGCTGCAAGCTCTCAAGAAGGAAGCTCTTTAGAATTTATTAGAAATGAGATATCTGGATATTTATTAGAAAAAGTTGAGCCCGTAAAACTTCATCAAAATGTTTGGAAAAAAACATTGGACTCTATTTCCTCATCTAAAAAAGTTAGAAAAGAAATGATACTAGATCCTTTTTATAATAACCTCCCTTTGGTTCTTCAAGAATTTTTATCCAATAAAAAAGTTAAATGGAAAAATTTTTCTGATGTCAAAATTGCAAAGTTAACACCTTCCTCTGAAACAGATAAATTAGAGTTAATTCACGTTATGCCGGGAGGCTCTATTCCTCAACATACACATGAGGGAATAGAAAATTTTCTTGTTCTTCACGGATCTTACAGTGATGAGTATGGCACATATACGGAAGGCTCTTTACAAACAAGAGATGAGGATCATGACCATAAACCTATTGGCCATCCGCTCACTGGCTGTATTGGTTTAGCTTATACAGATGGAAAAATTAAATTTTCTGGTAAATTTTCTAAAATACTGAACTTCTTCACTAATTAGATAATATACATTAAATGTGCAGGCATAATTCCAGCCGTTAACATTAGTCTTAAAATAAAATAATCAGTTTTAATAATTTTTTCCCTGAAATAAAAAAAGAAATCAAAACCAAGAACCACTAAATAGCCGAACAGAAGATACCAAAGTGTTAGTTCAAATTTTAAGTCATAGGCAAGAATAAAAAATGCATATACGCAAGGAGTAACACTAAATATAATTGCTACTTTATTTTTACTCGTTAAATATAATCCCCAATACACAGCTCCTAGAAAAGATAAAATGACACTGGAATACACTACAAACATTTCCTTGTTAAAATCCAGAAATATTAAATCAATATTATAAAAACAAAGATAAAAGGGAATTAGACCTGGTATTCCAACGAAATATATCATTGATTAAATCTTATCTATTTGTTCAGCTAAATCTATATCTCTTTCCGTGACTTCATTTTGATCGTGAGATATGAGTTCTATATCAACTCTATTGTATTCTAATATAATTTTTGGGTGATGATTTTTTTTTTCAGCCAATAAGGCCACCTGAGAAACAAAGGCAAAGCTTTGTCGATAATTTTTAAAAGAAAAACTTTTTTTTAAGGCGCCATTATCGGTTTTTCCCCAACTATTCATTAAGGTGCCGGATTAGGATTCTCATGATGAATGGCATTAATATCATTCAACATATCTTCGTTAAGAACAACATCAATGGAATCAATATTTTCTTTTAACTGCTCAGTAGTTGTTGCTCCGATTATATTTGAAGTCACAAATTCTTGCTGATTCACAAACGCCAATGACATTTGTGTTAACGATAAATTATATTTTTTCGCAACGGCAAAATATTCTTCGACTGCCTTAGAAGTTCTTGTTCCTTGATACCTCGGGAAGCTACTTCCAAATAATTTTAATCGGGAGCCGTCTGGCATTTGATTATTTAAATATTTTCCGCTAAGTACCCCAAACCCTAGTGGGGAGTAAGCTAGTAGCCCTGCCTGATCACGTATTGAAATTTCAGCCATTCCCACTTCATAAGTTCTATTAACTAGACTATATGGATTTTGCACCGATACGACTCTTGGTAAGTTTTGTGTTTCGGAGATATTTAAAAATTTTGTTAGTCCGTAAGGCGTCTCATTGGATAGTCCAATGTGTCGAATTTTTCCCTGTTCAATAAATTGATTTAAAACTTTTAAAACAGATTCAAAACTATTCCACTCTTCTTCTTTTTGGTCATGCTTATATCCAAGTTTACTAAAAAAGTTTGTATTTCTCTCTGGCCAATGTAATTGATAAAGATCAATGTAGTCCGTTTTTAATCTTTTCAAACTGTCTTCTATTGCTTTAGAAAAACTTTCTTCAAAATATTGCATACCTCCGCCACGTATCCAATTTAGACCAGGACCTGAAATTTTTGTAGCTAGAATAATTTGATCTCTATTTTTTTTTTCGTGAAACCAGTTTCCTATCATAGTTTCAGTTTTTGAATATGTTTCAGCCTTGGGTGGGACAGCATATAGTTCCGCTGTGTCAAAAAAATTAATTCCTCGATTTACCGAATAATCCATTTGGGCAAAAGCTTCCTCTTGAGAGTTTTGTTCGCCCCAAGTCATCGTCCCAAGACAAATAAGACTTACATTAATGTCTGTATTACCAAGTTTTTTAAATTTCATAAAATATTCATACGGTTTTACTTGAAATGAATCAAGTTAATAGCCATATTTATTATATATATAAGGAGAAACAATGGTAGACCCTCGACAAAACACTTATTCACAAACACAGTCAGATACAATTGACCAGGGTTTGAGAGAGTACATGCTTAAAGTTTATAATTACATGACCTCAGGTTTAGCAATCAGTGGACTTGTAGCTTGGAGTGCTTCTCAATCTCCCGCTCTAATGAATTTAGTTTTCGGTTCAGCTCTTAAATGGGTTGTTATGCTAGCACCTTTAGGATTTATTTTCTTTCTTGGTGCGAGAATGCAAAAAATGTCAAATTCTGCAGCACAAATGACCTTTTGGGCTTTTGCGGCCGTGATGGGACTTTCGATGTCCTATATCTTTATACTTTATACAGGTGCAAGTATTACAAGAGTGTTTTTTATCACTTGTAGTGTTTTTGCGGCTATGAGCATTTATGGATATACAACAAAAAGAGATCTAACGAAATTTGGATCTTTCTTAATGATGGGACTTTTAGGAATCATTATAGCAAGTGTTGTTAACATTTTCATGAAGAGTACAATGATGGAATTTATTATTTCTTGTATTGGCGTTCTTGTTTTTGTTGGACTAACAGCATATGACACACAGAAAATTAAATCTATGTATTATGCAACCAGCGCAGAACTAGCGACTAAAACCGCTATCATGGGAGCATTAACTCTCTATCTTGATTTTATCAATCTGTTCTTAATGTTATTAAGATTATTTGGTCAAAGAAGATAAATAATACAACTAATTCGAAAAGGGGAACTTGCTGTTCCCCTTTTTTTATTTTAAAAATTTCTTTTTAAAAACCTTTTCTGCTCTAAGATCCTTTAGTGATTAGTTATATCTTTGCCATTAGTGCTGCCGCCATTTGGTCTGTCACTACTTTAATTAGCACTCGGGCTGTTCGATATTTTGGAAGTTATAATTATAACTTTTTACGATTAGTTGGAATTATAGTTTTATTTACGCCTTATGCTTTTTATAATTGGCGTCCTATCTACTTTGAAAATTCAATTCTTCTTGCTATAGGCTTGTCTTCCATCATAGGAATAATTATTGGGGATACTTTTCTTTTCATTTGCTTGAAGCGCTTAGGGCCACGCCGTGAAGCATTATTATTTTCCATTCAAATACCTTGTACTATTTTAATGGCAGATATCTTTTTAAATTCTCTTCCTAATTTTTATCAACTTCTAGGATGTGGTTTAATTTTTTTTGGGATCATCGTCGCCATTCAATTTAATAAAACAATCAAAGATGATGATTTAGAAAACATACAAGGCAATAAATTGGTAGGCCTTTATGCAGGTATTGGACTTGCAGTTTGTCAGGCAATTGGGATCATCATTATGAAACCCATTTTAATCAATACTGATCCCATCATCGTGTCTTATCTACGCGTTCTAATTGCTGCGATTGGGATGTTATTGAGCTTTATTTTATTACCTAAAACAGAGCTATGGTCTAAAATTAAAAATCTCAAACAAACATCTATAGCGATATCTAGTGGGATAATGGGAATGGGCGTGGGAATGACCCTTTTTATTATTGCTTTAAAAGGAGGAAATCCTGGCGTGGTTTCAGCGTTATCAAGCACAATGCCCATCATGATAATTCCTGTTTTATGGATTGCCACAAGAAATTATTCTGGCCACTTATCTGTTTTGGGAGCAATGATAACTTGTATTGGGGCTACTATAATTTTTTTAAGTTAGCCTGAGCCTTTTTCAACATTCACAATCTTAAGCTCTTTGGATTGTTTAATTTGAGATTGTAGAATTTTATTTAATGGATCTTTACCAAGATATTTCTTAAATTGTTTATGATTTTTAGTGGCTTCATCGGTGTCTCCATCTGTAATGGCAACCAAAGTTTGTCTTAAATAATGCAAACCTTTTTGCTCTCTTGAGGTTTTATATTTTGAATAGAAAGATCTAGGGTAGACAATGATTTTAAAAATTAAGTAAATTATAAATGTAATGAGGAGTAACGCGGAGAGTATAATAATAATAGCTTGAACCGTGGGTATTTCTAGCTGCCATACACCAATTACTAAAGCTAAATCCCCTTGTCCATTAAATAAATAGAAAAGTGCGGCATAGCCAATCATTATAAACAAAACGGTTAGTAACAACCTCATCATTTAAAATAAATTCTCCAAAAAGTTTTTTTGATCTTCATACGAATTTGCAATTTCGTAAGTCTCTTGAAAAAATATTTTTTGATTAGGTGTGAGGTTTTTATAATGAATAACTGCATGCAAATAATTTCTATTTTCAACCGCCATCATGAAAGAACCCATCGGGTTAGTTGATTTTCTTGATACAGATATTTTAAAAATATTTTGTGTAACTTTTTTAAACCAATGTATTTTAGAATTTTTTAAAAAATCTTCTTTTATAAAGCTTGCTTCATTTTTTAATAATTGCTGTTGGGTAAAGGTGCTATCAGGCAAAGACAAAAGTGATTGGAGTCTAGATTCAGTAAAAAACATAAATTGGCTTTGCAACTTCGTAACATTACTATTTCTAATTTGTTGATTATCTATATTTAATAAAATTAAATTCATACTTTTTAATAATTCATATGCATCCAAATCCTTAACCTCAATAATGTTCTGTTGAGGTTGAATAATTTGCGGCTCAGGAGATTGGGATTGCGAAGTCTGAATAGTAGATGCCAACTCCCTAATTAAGTTTTCTAGATTGGCAACTTTAATTTCTAGGTCTTGATTTGGATTTAATTCTTTGACAACATCGGCTGGCACAGTGACTTCATTTATTTTGAAGATATTTTGAATTATGCCTTTATTATTTAAGTACAGATAGCCACTCCCTATAACCAAAACAGCTATAAAAATGATTATAAAAGAATTTCTTTTAAAGAAACCTTTCTTTGGTGAAACTTTTTGATTGTCGCTCATAAATTAGAATCTATATTTTCATAATAATGAAAGTTTTGGCAATAGAAAGTTCTTGTGACGACACATCCATAGCAATTGTCGATACTTCTAAGAAAATCCAGTATTTACAAACGATAAATCACCAAAAATTCCATAAAGAATTTGGTGGGGTGGTGCCAGAAATGGCAGCTCGACAGCACTTAGACATCATGGATATGGTTTTAAAAAACCTTACCCCTAAACAATTAAAATCAGTTGATTATATAGCCGCTACTTATGGACCTGGATTAATTGGTGGTTTGATAGTCGGTTCAAGTGTTGCTAAGGGATTAGCCATTGCTTTTAACAAACCTCTTCTCCCTATTAATCACTTACAGGCGCACTTACTTTCACCAAGACTAATTGCAAATGTATCCTTTCCTTACTTATGTTTGCTTGTCTCTGGAGGCAATACTGCAATTGTTCTCATAGAGTCCGCTAAAAAATTTAAAATACTTGGTTCTACAATCGATGATTCTGCTGGGGAGTGTTTTGATAAAGTCGCTAAAGTAATGGGGCTTGGTTATCCGGGCGGACCGGCTTTAGAAAAAAAAGCAGTTGGAGGAGACCCTCATTCTTTTCAATTACCATCACCTCTTACAAAAACTAAAAACTGTAACTTTTCTTTTTCAGGATTGAAAACTGCTGCTATTAAAATTATTCAAACTCATCATAAAGAAAAACACTTTGAAAAAAACTTTGCCTCATCTTTTCAAGAATCCGTTTCAAATATATTAAAAATTAAAATTGAAAATGCCTTATCTGTTTTAAAAAAGAAAAATATTATAGTTAAAGATTTTTCTGTTTGTGGGGGAGTGGCCGCCAATAAAAAAATTAATTATGATTTAAAAAAATATGTGAATTCTCAAAATATAAATTTTTATCAAGTTCCTTTATCTTTATGCACAGATAATGCGGCCATGATTGGTTGGAATGCTTTAGAATTATCTAAAACTTACAAATTTAAAAAAAATAATTATAATATAAGGCCCACACCAAATATTTTAATTAATGAAAGCTTTATAAAATAGTACTATTAATTATATATGGAAAACAATTAGATGAACTACTGGTTAATAAAATCTGAACCTGGTACCTGGTCTTGGGATCAACAAAAAAAAAATAAGAAAACACAATGGGATGGTGTCAGAAATTATCAAGCCTCTAATAACCTAAAAGCTATGAGAAAAGGGGATGAGTGTTTCTTTTATCACTCAGTCTCAGAAAGAGCCATTAAAGGAATAGTCAGAGTTACAAAAGAATATTATCCAGATCCAACAGATCCGAAAGGTAGGTTTGGAATGGTCGATGTTGCCTATGTGAAGAGTTTATCTGATGTTACGCTTGACCAAATAAAAGAAGACCCGTTTTTTAATGATTTTTCTCTTGTAAAGCAGTCACGCTTGAGCGTCATGCCAGTATCATTGAAACAGTGGAGAAAAATCATTAAACTAAGCTCTCTATGATAAAAGAATTTCCCCTTAAAGACCCTTTACTTTCTCAAAATCAATTCGAAACGATGTATCAGGAATCCTTTAATGATAAGGATGCTTTTTGGTCAAAAATTGCAAAACAACATGTGTCTTGGTCCAAGGATTTTACAAAAGTAAAAAATACAAATTTTAATGACGATGTTTCTATCAAGTGGTTTGAAGATGGTGAGCTCAATGTTTGCCATAATGCCGTTGATCGCCACGCTGAACAAAATCCTGATGATATAGCAATCATCTGGGAGGGAGACGATCCTAACCAATCAAAAACTTATACTTACTTACAATTGAAAAAAGAAGTAAGTAAATTTGCTAATGTCTTAAAATCAATGGGAGTAAAAAAAGGAGACCGAGTTACAGTTTATCTAACCATGATTCCAGAAGTTGCTTTTGCCATGTTGGCATGTGCTAGAATTGGAGCTATTCACTCTGTGATATTTGGAGGATTTGCCCCTGAATCAATTGCAGGTCGAATTCAAGACTGTAATTCAAAATTCGTTATTACTGCTGATGAGGGAATAAGAGGCGGGAAAATTATTCCCTTAAAAAAATATATTAATACTGCGCTTGAAAATTGTGATGATGACATCAAGACTTTAGTTATCAGCTATACAAAAACAAAAGAAAAACTTCACATGAAAAATGATTTTTATTTAGACGATCTTCTCACGTCCGTTAACGATGAATGTGAATGTGAGCCAATGAATGCTGAAGATCCTTTGTTTATTTTATACACATCGGGATCAACCGGAAAACCTAAAGGCGTTCTTCATACTACCGGTGGTTATTTAGTTTATGCATCCTTCACTCACAAATATTCTTTTGATTATCATCAAGGAGATGTCTACTGGTGTACTGCTGATGCCGGGTGGATAACAGGTCATTCTTATTCTCTGTATGGGCCTTTAACCAATGGTGCACAAACATTATTATTTGAAGGGGTTCCGAACTACCCTGACTTCTCAAGATTTTGGCAAATTTGCGATAAGCATCAAGTTAATATTTTCTATACCGCGCCTACTGTTATTCGAGCTCTTATGAAAGAAGGTAGTGACTTTGTCAATCGCTGCTCTCTTTCTTCTCTCAGAATTCTAGGGACCGTCGGTGAGCCCATTAATCCTGAGGCCTGGAATTGGTATGCAGAGGTCGTAGGAAAAAACCGCTGTCCTGTTATAGATACTTGGTGGCAAACAGAAACTGGCGGTCATCTAATTTCACCTATTCCAGGTAATAGTAAATTAAAACCCGGTAGTGCCGGGCAACCTTATTTTGGTATCGAGGCTATTATTGTTGATGATGAAGGCAATGTATTAGATGGGGAATGCGAAGGTAAACTGTGCATACAAGATAGTTGGCCCGGGCAAATGAGAACTGTCTATGGCGATCATAAAAGATTTATTGAGACATATTTTTCTCAATTTAAAGGTAAGTATTTTACTGGCGATGGTTGTAAAAGAGACAAAGACGGATTTTATTGGATTACTGGAAGAGTAGATGATTGCATTAATGTTTCAGGACATTTATTAGGAACGGCTGAAATTGAGAGTGCTTTTGTAGAACATCCCTTAGTTAGTGAAGCTGCTGTTGTGGGCTATCCTCACGACATTAAAGGTCAAGGAATCTATGCTTACGTCACCACTAATACAGGGGCGGAGACATCAGAAGAATTAAGAAAAGAATTAATAAACTGGATTAGGGGCAAGATTGGCCCTATAGCAACACCTGATAAAATTCAATTTTCTCCCGGATTGCCTAAAACAAGATCAGGAAAAATCATGAGAAGAATTTTAAGAAAAATTGCCTCGAATGAATCTGATCAGTTAGGCGATACTTCAACACTTGCAGATCCCAGTGTGGTAGAGTCGCTCATTGTCGGTTATAAACAAAACTAAATCTTCTGATATCGTTAATATATTTAACGCTATTCAAAAAATTAATAAAGGGCAGAGCGTTGATAACGCCGTGCAGAGTTTTGAAGAAATCAAAAGATCTTTTATTTTTCTTACAGTACAAGAATATTACAGACGTCATCTTAATACCTTAGAAATTATAAAAAAACTTTCCCATAAAAAATCACACCCTGATGGAATTATGATCATTCAAATAGCAATGGTTATGATTTTTTTTTCAAAAAAACCAGAACATGCAGTTGTTCATGATGCAGTTGAATTTAGTAAATCTTTTAAAATTTCAGGATTTGTAAATGCGCTACTGAGAAAAATATTAATTGAGAAAGATAATCTCTTAAAAGATATTCAAAGTATAAAAATTGATAATGATTTTAAAAAACAGCTTATAAAAATTTATTCTAGTAAAAAAATTCATGAATATATTTTTGAAACACTGAATGAAAAACCCATTAACTATCAGGTATCTTATACAAATAATGATAGCTCTCTTTACGACCTAAGGGTTTCCACATTAAAAGATTTTCACGACTTAAAAAAAAATTCTTGGGTTCAAGATATTGGTAATTATGAGTGTATAAGATCTATTCGTGAAATAGTAAAAAATAAAAAAATTTTAGATTGTTGCGCTGCGCCTGGAGGTAAAAGTTTTCTTCTTTCTTCTTTTGGCTGTGAAGTGACTTCGCTTGATAATAATAAAGAACAAATAAAGAAATTTTACGAAAATACTAATCGTCTCGGCTTAGATCTAGGTATCCAAGAAGAAAATTTTTTAGATTTTCAAACTAAGGAAAAATTTGAATGTATTCTTTTAGATGCTCCCTGCTCATCACTAGGAACATTTAGAAGAAATCCTGACGTTTCATTTAAAATAAAACAAATGGCTTTAAAGGAAAAACAATTACTGCAACTTAAAATGCTCAATCAGGCGTTATCTATAATTAATAATAATGGGGTGATTATATATATGGTATGCTCGTTTCATCCTGTTGAGACGATTGAAGTTATTGATAAATTTTTAAAAAAGAATACTGATTTTAATACAATTAATCTAAAATCTGATAAACTATTAAAAAAAAATAATGGATACTTTATTAACCCCTACTCATTCAAGGATTTTGGAGGATCAGACTCCTTCTTTATATCTGCACTCCAAAGAAATAGCTAATTAATGAGCCTCATTCTTGCACCCTCTATTCTTGGTGGTCCTTTTTCCAATATGGAAAAAATTATAAAAGATTTCGATCAATCGGATGCAAAATATATTCATCTTGATGTAATGGATGGAGATTTTGTTCCTAATTTAACTTTTGGTCCAAAATTCATATCAGATATAAGACGCTATACCGAAAAGACTTTTGATGTTCATTTAATGATTAATCGTGTTGATAAATTTCTTCAAGATTACATTGATGCTGGATCAGACATTATCACTTTCCATATTGAAGTGGACGAGGATATAGAAAGTAACTTAAACTTCATTAAATCAAAAAATTTAAAATCTGGCCTAGCTGTTAAGCCTAATACAGACTGGAAAAAAATTATTCCTTTTATTAATCTTATTGATCAAGCACTTGTGATGACTGTAGAGCCTGGCTTTGGCGGTCAATCATTTATGAATGAGCAATTAATAAAAGTTCAAGAAATAAAAAAGTTTACCGAAGAAAAAAAAATAGCTATCGATATAGGTGTTGACGGTGGGGTGGACAATATGACAGGACCTTTATGCATTCATGCTGGAGCAAATATTTTAGTTGCAGGATCTTATCTGTTTAAACAAGAAAATCTTTTAAATTCTACAAATGAACTAAATAAAAATTTTCATAATGTTTAAATATAAAAATGCACTTATTAGTGTTTATGATAAAAAAAATCTTGATCATTTTGCTCATTTCTTAATTAAAAAAAAATTTACTATTTATTCTACTGGAGGAACATCTAAATATTTAAAAAAACTTGGCCTACCCTTTAAAGAAATTTCTCAATATACAAAGCAAAAAGAAATATTAAGCGGAAGAGTCAAAACACTACATCCAAAAATATTTGGTGGTTTGCTAGCAGAAAATTCAGCGCTACATCAAAAAGAATTAAAAGAAAATCAAATGATTAATTTTGATTTGCTCATTGTCAATTTGTATCCTTTTGAAGAAACACTAAAAAAAACTCAAGATCATAAAAAAATCATAGAAATGATTGATATAGGTGGACACAGTCTCATCAGAGCTTCAGTCAAAAATTACGAAAAAACAATGACTCTTATCGATCCTAACGACTACCTTAAATTTGAAAAATCTTTTAAAACTATTGATACTTTTAATAAAATATTTGCAATCAAAGCATTAGAACATGCCAATCAATACGATCAACATATTGTTAATTGGTTTAAAAAAGAAGATACCAGTAAAATGGAGTTATTTGATTTACGTTATGGCGAAAACCCTCATCAGACAGCGCATGCAAAAATTCAAAAAAATGCTTTTGAACAAATAAGTGGGGAGAAAAAACTGAGTTATAATAACTTGCTCGATCTTGATGCTGCTTTAAATGTTGTTTTTAATGCGCCCAAAACTAATAAACATATAGTTACCATTGTTAAGCACAATACTCCCTGTGGAGCAGCTATTCATAAGGAACAGACCAAAACATTTCAGCTCGCCTTATCAGGGGATCCAATAAGTGCGTTTGGTGGTATTGTCGTTTTTAATAAAAAAGTTGATGAGCAGGTAGCTAAAATAATTATTCAAGGATTTTATGAAGTTATCGCATCAACTGATTTTAGTCCTAAGGCAATTGAAATACTGTCTACTAAGAAAAACTTAAGAGTATTAAAAGTAAATAAAAAACTTCCTTTATCTGAATCTAGATCTATTTTTGCAGGCACTCTTCACCAAGAAATGGATCTTTCCCCAATAAAAACAAAAAAGATTACAGGAAATAATATTAGTAAAGACATAGAGATAAAATTTTTTACCCATGTATTAAAATTTGTAAAATCTAATGCGATAGCAATTTTTGATAATGAGAAGTTATTATCTCAATGTGGTGGACAGACATCTAGAATAGACGCTCTCTATAATGCAATCAATAAATTGAAACAACTTCATAAAGTAAACCTTAAGAAGCAAATGTTTTTATTTTCTGATGCTTTTTTTCCTTTTGAAGACTCTCTTAAATTAATCTTAAAAACAAAACTAAATATCAAAATATTTGTACCCATGGGTTCTATCAATGACAATAAAATTATCTCTTTTGCAAAAAAAAATAAAATGCATCTTCATGAACTTAACCATAGACATTTTAAACATTAATGGAGATTATGAAAAATCATCCTTCCAAGAAAAATTATAAAATAATGCCACGATACCAAAATATTAAAATTATTAAAAAAGTATCCATCAAAATAGTTGAAGATTTTTTTAAATCATTTCCTGAAGAAAAAAGAGGTCGAAAAAATTTTAAAAATAAAGAAAAAGAAATTATGACTTTAATTGCTTATAATGAATTAATCAAAAAAGGTAATACGGTTAAATGTGATTGTATTGGTAATATTAAAGAGAAACTTATAAGTGAAAGATTAGAAGTAACAGCTTCTTTTTATAAAAAATATAATAATGACTGATTTAATTCCTCTTTTTGTTGATTTAGATGGCACTGTTATTAAAGAAGATATTGGTCAAATGGCTTTAAAAAAAAGCCTTTCTAATAATTTTTTAAATTTTTTTAATATTATTATAAGATTTTTTTTATTTGGTAAACCTAGTGCTAAATTTTATGCTTCAAAAAATTATCATGTTAATTTTGATCAATTAAATTTTAATAAATCTTGTTTGGATTTTATCCTAGATGCTAAAAAACTAGGAAGAAAAGTGTATTTAATTTCTGGATCTCATGAAAAGATTATTAAAAAAATAGCTGTAAAATTAAATATTTTTGACGACGCATACGGAACAAGAAAAAATTATAATATGATAAGTTTAAATAAGGTAAAATTTATTAAAGATACTCTTAAAATAAATGATTTTGATTATATAGGAAATAGTCATCAGGATTTGGTAGTATGGGAAAACTCTAAAAATGTTATTTATACGAATGTTAGCGATAAATTATTAAAAAAAATTAACTTACTTAAAAATAAAAAGATATTTATAAAAGAAGATTTTAATTAAATAATAAAAATAAATTGAAGACTTCAGATTTAAAATTATTCATTGTTACCTAAGTATTAATTACCTAAAGTTTTTTTTGATTTATGACCACATCTACAAGAATAGCTATAAGTAAATTTACCATTGTGATTCCACAAATTATTATAAAACTAAAAAAATAAATCCATGCCCACCAATATATTTCTTGAAGAGGGAGCATCACCTGTTCCCAAGAAGATAACGTTAAAACCTGAAAAAGTGTTATCATGGAAACTCCTACATCATTCCATCTCTGCGGTATATCTAAGCTGAATAAAATTGAACCAATAGTTGCATAAATATAAAGAATGATAAAAAGTAATAGGCTCACATAAAAGACCCTTTTGATTGATCCTAATAATGCTTCGATAATTAATTTAAGTTCTGGAATTATAGAGATAATTCTTAGAACTCTGAATACCCTAAGAAGTCTCAAAAGTAAAAAACTTGAGCTGTTTGATATTGGGATTAATGAAATTAAAACTATCAATGTATCAAATATGTTCCAACCACTTTTAAGAAAATTTATTTTTTTTGGTTCTCCTATAAATCGAATTAATAGTTCTATGACAAAAAAAACTGTAATTGAATAATCAAGAATACTAATAACACTTTTAGTAAATTCACCTAATTCATATGTGTTTATTCCAATAGTAAATGCATTAAATATAATAATTGAAATAACTAGGTATTGGAAAAGGGGGCTCTCTTTTAAATTAAAAAAATGTCTATTCATATTTTGTTAATATTATTAAATTTATTGGAGCGGGCGAAGGGATTCGAACCCTCGACATCTTCGTTGGCAACGAAGTGCTCTACCACTGAGCTACGCCCGCCTAGACGTGATATATTTGATATCTAACCCCTAACTACAAATCAAGACTTATTTTAATTAAACCCTTGTTTTATTGACAAAAATTACCATTTATATTTTATGAGCTTTATTAAAGATATTAATCAAGATGAATTTTTACAAGACGTTGTAGAAGCCTCAAAAACAACTCCTGTTTTAGTTGATTTTTGGGCACCTTGGTGTGGGCCATGTAAGCAACTTACTCCTTTATTGGAAAAATTAGTTAACCAACAAAATGGAAAAATTCTTTTGGTAAAGATTAATGTTGATGAAAATAATGAATTATCTACAAAATTAAATATTCAATCTATTCCAACTATATACGCTTTTGTCGACGGCAAACCCATCAATGCATTTCAAGGGGCACAACCTGAAGCGGAAATTCTAAAACTTATAACTCAAATGCTTGATAGTGCTCCAGGCAATGAAGTTCCTAAGTTACTTAAAGAAGCTGACGATAATTTTAAAGAAGAAAAATTTCAAGAAGCTCAAGCTCTTTATGAACAGTTACTGGGCATGGACTCAACAAATGTAAAAATTATTATTGGATTAATGAGATGTTATTATCAATTAGGGAATATTGACGATGCTTTAGAGCTTTATGAATCTTTAACTGATGAAATAACTGCTAATGAAGAAATATCTAAGCTCAAAAAAATATTAGACTCCTCTAAAGAGGGCGCTGTTGATACTGCCGTTTTAAATACATTAAATGAATTTGTTATAAAAAATCCTAAAGATAAAAATAAAAGACTTGAGCTGGCAAATATGTTTCTAGTAAATCAAGAAATCGAAAAAGGGTTTGATCATTTATTAATCCTATTTGAACAAGACGCTAAATGGAAAGAGGAAGCAGCGAAAAAAAAATTATTAGAATTTTTTGACGTGTTAGGATTTAATGATCCCAATGTAATTGTGGCTAGAAAAAAATTATCAAGTATTATGTTTAAATAAAAGATGGGAGAAGATACAAAAAATTTATTTGAAATTGGAATGAATGATATTCCAGACCATTTACCTTTATTTCCTTTAGATAATGTTCTCTTGCTTCCTTTTGGTAAGTTACCTTTAAATATTTTTGAGCCCCGTTATATTAAGATGGTTTTAGAATCATTAAAAAAACAAAGATTGATTGGGATTGTTCAACCTAAAGATAATAGCGGTGCTTTTTTTAACATTGGCTGTATAGGAAAAATCACTTCTTTTATAGAAACACCAGATAATAGAATTGTTTTAAATCTAGATGGTATTTGTCGTTTTAAAATTTCTGATAGTCAACTTTCGCAAGGAGGATACTATAATGCAAATGTTGAAACTGTTGATTTTATTCATGATATTAACTTAGTAGAGCCTATGATTGATAGGGAAGGCTTAATTAAAAAATTTGCACAATTTTTCAAGATTAAAAAATATGATCTTGATTTAAATATTATTGAAGAAACTTCTAACCTTCAATTATTAAGTACTCTGACTATGCTTGCCCCTTTTAATAAAATAGATAAGCAGGCAATATTAGAAGCACAGAATTTAATTGATCGGCTTAAAGTCATTAACACTATTTTAGACCTTAATACCTTTAGAGTTGTTGGCAGCACTTCCCAACACTAATTAATAATTTTATTGATTCCCATCGCTTGTTTAATAAATAACGTTCTTAGAAAACTTAATCTTTTTAATGCCTTTAAACTATTTGACCCAAAAAAATTAGCAAGAGGCGTATGAAGTTGAAATGTTTTATTAATGACTTCTGTGAAAGCAAAATAAAGATAACTTTCTATTTTTCTTCTTGAATAATAAATAGCATTAAAATTTTTTGAATCTAGTGATTTGCTATTTAAAAGATTCAGAAAGCTTTGAATATCTTTTACTCCCAAATTCCAACCCTGACCTGCAACAGGATGAATTGATCTGAAGCTATCTCCAATAAAAATAAGATCTTTATATTTTTTTTTTGGGTTAAATAAATAGGGATTAATAGGATAAGAAAAAATATTTTTATTTAACTGGATATTCCCATGTGTTTTTTTAAAATTTTTACTAATTACTTTTTCAATAGAGGGCTTAGAAATTAGATCTGAAGTAGAGTATATAAATGTCGAAAACTTGTCAGATTTATGTGGTGCAGGCAATATTGCTAGTGGTCCTTGCTTTGTAAAATTTTCATAAGCGATATTATCATGACTTTTTTGATGATTAAAAAATCCTACATGAGCTTTTTGACTAGAAGAGCCATCTAAAAAACAATAGGGTTCCATTTGCTCTCTAAATTGCTTACCTCCTGCGATGATGATTTTTTTAAAAGAGTAATTTTTATTTTTTATTTGAATATTATCATCAGTTGTTAGCTGATCTAAATTAATCAGAGTCTTATCAATGATTGACTTTTGACTAATTAAAAACTTATGAGCTATCGCGAGTAGCTCTTTGTTATAAATAACACTACCCATGCTTTCATGTTGTTCTTTAAAGACTAATTCATCGCTATTGAGGAACGTTTTTATAGAGATTTGATCAATATTTGTAAATTGATTATTAAGTTTTTCCCATAAGTTAATAGATTGTAAGAAATCTCTAGAATTTGCATTTACAGCTAATGTTCTTTGGTCAGAGAATGCTCTATTAGATAGATTTTCCTTTTCTATAATAAGAATTTTGTATTTCTTTTTTATCAAAGCAATACCCAACAATGAGCCGAGAAGACCCGAACCAACTATGAGGCAGTCATATTTTAGTATTTTATTTTTCATTCTTGTGCATATATTAATTTTATATCATGAATAATAAGATTTTTCCTAATTCCTTCTCGGATGCCCTTTCAAATTTTTATAGATGGTTTTTATTTTTCTTATATTTTTTGATTTTTGGTATTTTCTCACTTTGTTTATTTTCATTTAACCAGATGGATACATCGCTTCTTTTTATATCTTCGGCTCCCGTAACTAATTATTTGGGAATATACGGCTCCTATTTATCAAGTTTTTTAATTTATTGCTTTGGATTTCTTGCTTGTGTCGTTCCTGTATTTTTTTTATTGGCATCAATTCATCAAATAACTAAATCCTATTTGAATTTTATATTTCTTAGATTTTTCTTATTTCTTATTTCCTTAATACTTTTTGAACAATTTTTTATATTTTATGACTACTCCATAGATTTTTTTGGAAGTGATTATCGATGGGGGACAATCAGTATTTTATTAGCTAATTTTTTTACTAATAAATATGTTGTTATTATTTTTTCTTTCATTGGTCTGATTGGCTTGCTATTTTCAACTGATATATTATCTCTCATAAAAATAAAATTTAAAATTCCAAAGCTAAATTTCAAAAGACCTTTGGAGCCTAAAGTGACTATTAGAAAATCAGAACCAAGGGTATCTAAAAAAATTATTCCTGATACTCATTATGAAGAAATTGAGGTAAAGGCTTCCTCAACAAGAAAATCCAGATACACGAGACCCTCTCTTGAAATCTTAAATAATGCTCAAGCCTCTACTGGCGAAAAAGTAAACAAAGAAGTATTAAAAGAAGACGCAAATTTTATTGAAGGAATTTTTATTGATTTTAATATTAAAATTGAAGTCATCAACATCAAGGTTGGTCCTGTTATTACTCTCTATGAAGTATTGCCCGCACCTGGAATTAAAATTAATTCCATTATTAATTTGGCTGATGATATCTCTCGGAGTATGGGCGCCACTTCAGTTAGGATAGCTCAGGTTTATGGAACTAAGTTTATTGGTATTGAAATACCCAATAAACAAAGGGAGATGGTGACTATAAAAGAACTATTGGCTTCCAATGAATTTAAAAAAACTAACCACAAGATACCTATTTGCATCGGTAAGGACATTACTGGGAATACAAAAGTGGTAGATTTATCAAAGATGCCTCACTTATTAGTGGCAGGGACAACTGGGTCTGGAAAGTCAGTTTTTATTAATAGTTTATTAACGAGTATGCTTTATCAGTTTGAGCCTTCTGAATTAAGACTCATTCTTATTGATCCTAAAATGATTGAACTAAGTGTATATAACGACATTCCTCATTTGTTAACACCGGTTGTAACTGAGCCAAGAAAATCCATCATTGCCCTTAAGTGGGTTTGTAATGAAATGGAAAATAGATATCAGCTTATGAACGAAGTTGGATGCAGAAGTCTTGAAAATTTCAATGACCAAACTGACGAAAAAATGCCTTTTATAGTTGTTGTGATTGATGAAATGGCAGACCTGATGATGACGGCTGGAAAAGAAGTGGAACATTATGTTCAAAGACTTGCTCAAAAAGCTAGAGCTTGCGGGATACATTTAGTGATGGCAACACAACGACCAAGTGTGGATATTATTACAGGAAGCATCAAAGCCAATTTTCCATCTAGGATTAGTTTTCAGGTAGCAAGTAAATACGATAGTAGAACTATTTTAGGTGAAGTAGGGGCTGAACAATTATTAGGTAACGGAGATATGCTTATGATGATTAACGGGAGTGGAATCATTCGATATCAGTCAGCTTTTATGTCGGATAAAGAAGTTCAAAAAATGATCTCTGAAATCAAAGCTAACCAGGCTACTCAATATGTAGAAGAAATAGGACGAATACTAGAGAGCGACGGACTAGAAGACGCCGGCTCACAAATTAGTGATGAAGATGAAGAGCTAGTAACAAAATCAATTGACTTAATTAAAAATAGTGGGAGAGCCTCAACTAGCTACTTACAGAGAAATTTTCAAATCGGCTATAATAAAGCAGCACGAATTATGGAAGTTCTTGAAGACAGAGGTGTCGTTTCAAAAGCTAGTCAAACCGGAAAAAGAGAAATATTAATATCTAATTAATATCTAATTTTATAGCTCCTCTTAAAGTTTTAAAGTTTAATTTATAATTACCAAAATCAAAAATGTGATTTCTTAAATTTGTCAGGTGTGTGTCTAGCTTATTCTCTGAAATATTTTTATCTTTAACCCAGATGGATTCATAAAGTTTTTTCTTATCTATTCCCTCTTCAAAACATACAAGGCTACATAGTATTTGATTTTGTGTTTGGGTGAGCAGTGTATTCTTTTCATTCAATTTCAAAGAGCCGTCAAATGGAAAATACTCCATAGGACCAATCTCAACAAAGTAATTTTGTTGAAAATGATTGATCTTATTAATGATTTCAGAAAAGTGAAAAGGTTTAGACATATTAATAAGGTCTTGATTGAGACAGGATATTTTGACTTCATTTTCAGAGGATAAAAAATTTAAAGTTAAAAGACGGTGACCTTTTTTGCCTAATATAATGCTAGGTGTCGTTTTAGAAATATTTTCTTCTAAGAATTTTAAAAGATCAGGATCATTTGATTGAATATCTAGAAACATTAACGGTACTCAAAGACAGGATTAAATTTAAAAAAAATATTATTAATTGGCTTATCAAGAATGCAATTCTTAAGATACAGACTAAGTCTAGCTCTTTTACTATCTATGGAAATTCTTTTAATAAAATTATTTTGGCTATTCAACTCGATTTTTATATGAGTATCTTTTTCTTTAAAGTTTTTTTTAATATTGGGGAACTGGTTTGCTAATTTCATAATAATTTGAATTGAGTCAAGATTATTTTTAATATTTTTTGACGTATTGGTTTTTTTGTCAAATAGGTAGGTCTGTTCTCCTTCAACAAATATTATAAATAAATCTTCGTCGTGATATTCATATCTTAATTTGTCTTTTTTTAATAAAACTATGCCCTGGTTCACTGTTCCGTTCGAATGCACTTCTTCAAAGTCACAACTAAATTCTAATGCATAAAGTTGGTGTACATTGATAAAAGACATCATAAAAATAAATGCTAAATAAAACTTATTGATCACTAAAAAATAAAGACCCTATTCTAATGCAATTTGTTTGGTGTTTTAACGCGGATTGATAATCGCCACTCATACCCATGCTTAATAGTAGATTAGGCTTAATCGAATTCTTCAGCTCGATCATTTGATGAAAATAAGTATCTGGCTCTTTGTCGTTAGGGGGAATGCACATAAAGCCCACTATATTGAGACCTTGCTCAACTGCATAGTCATAAAGGGTTTTGGTTTGTTCTGGAAGGACTCCCGACTTTTGATCTTCTTTTCCGATATTAATTTGAAGATAAAATTTTTGAGT
>CAWUWX010000020.1:0-22254 GCA_963926395.1 uncultured Alphaproteobacteria bacterium | reverse complement strand
AACTCCACGTATTCTAAATTCCCTTAGTGCTCTATCCATTCTTTTTGTAGCTTCTTCTGGGGTTTGACCTTTGGCCGTTACTTTTACCAACAACGAATCATAATAAGGAGTAATGATTGTTCCTGTAGAAGCTGTACCGGCGTCTAGTCTTATTCCAAGACCACTCGCAGATCTATAAACACTAATTTTACCATAATCAGGCGCAAAATCATTAGCGGCATCTTCTGTTGTGACTCTTGACTGTATAGCATGTCCTCTAATTTGTATTTCTTCTTGTCTTGGAACTCCACATAAGTCATCTCCAATTTTTGCACCAGCTGCTAATAAAAATTGAGCTTTCACAATATCGATTCCAGTAATTTCTTCTGTTACGGTATGTTCTACTTGGACTCTCGGATTAACTTCTATAAAAAAGAAATCTTTTGTTTTAACGTCCATTAGGAATTCAACGGTTCCTGCGCAGGAATAATTCACTTGTTTACCTATTTTTACTGCAGCTTCACATATTGCTAATCTTTGCTGTTTATTAAAGTAAGCGGCGGGCGCTCTCTCAACAACCTTTTGGTGTCTTCGTTGTAGCGAGCAGTCTCTTTCAAATAAATGGACAATATTTCCATGAGTATCTCCAATTATTTGAACTTCCACATGATAAGCTTTTTCAATTAATTTTTCAAAAAATACATCGTCTTTTCCAAATGCGCTTTTAGCTTCTCTTCTAGCTGTACTAATACTTGTCTCAATTTCACTTTCTTTTTTGATTACTCTCATACCACGACCACCACCACCCCAAGATGCTTTTAACATAATAGGATAACCAATTTTTTTTGCTAAAGACTTGCATGATTTTAAATCTTTCGGCAAAGGCCCAGTTGAAGGAATTGTAGGAACTTTAGCTTTATTAGCGGTTTTTTTAGCTTCAACTTTATTTCCTAATGCTCTCATAATTTTAGAAGAAGGACCTACGAAAAGTATGCCATGTTTTGCACATTCATCTGCAAAGTCTGGATTTTCAGATAAAAATCCATAACCAGGGTGAATGGCATCGCATCCTGAATCAACTGCAATTTTTACAATACCCTCGTAATCCAAGTAAGCCTGAATTGGTCCTTTTCCAGAGCCTACAAGATAACTCTCATCCGTCTTAAATCGATGAAGGGCAAATCTATCTTCATACGAATAGATTGATACTGTTTGAAAGCCAAGTTCAGTTGCAGCTCTTGATATTCGAATTGCAATTTCACTTCTATTTGCAATTAGTATTTTTTTTAAATTTTTCATATTTTTGAAATCTTACTATTATTTTTATACAATATTTTGAGTTTTTCCATAGTTAAGGTTTTTAAAATATTTGCATAGTGTCGATATTGTACAAATTTCACACAAAGGATTTCGCGCCTTACAAACATAACGTCCATGTAAAATAAGCAAATGATGAGCAATTTTCTTATATTGTTCAGGCACAACCCGCATTAAATCTTTTTCAACTTTCTCTGGTGTATCTCCTATACTTAAATTTAATCGACGAGCTAATCTATATACATGGGTATCTACGGCAATAGTTGTATAACCGAAAGCTACACTCATTACAACATTAGCTGTTTTTCTTCCTACTCCTGGCAAAGTCATTAAAAGATCAAAATTTTCAGGTACCTTACTATTAAATTTTTCAATTAATATTTCTGAAAGCTTTATAATATTTTTAGCTTTAGTATTAAAAAGACCTATTGTTTTAACATGGCTAATTAGTCGTTCCATACCTAGAGAAAGAATTTCTTCAGGGGTGGTGCACTTTAGAAAAAGATTTTTAGTCGCTTTATTAACTTGTGCATCGGTTGATTGGGCCGAAAGAACTACAGCAACTAAAAGAGTAAAATTATTGCTATATTCTAAATCTGACTCTGGGTCAGGAATCGCTATAGAAAGATTAAGAAAAATATTATTTAGTTTTTTTTTATCCAAAAATTTATTGATTGTTAGCAATCAAGATTTCAATAAATCCTTATAATTGTAATATCCGTTAGTTTGTGACGCTAACCATACAGAAGCGTTCACTGCTCCATCAGAGAAAATTTTTCTATTAAAAGCGCGGTGTGTAACTTCAATACTTTCATGCTCTCCATGAAAAACAATAGTATGTTCTCCTGGAATATTACCACCTCGAACTGAAGAAAATCCTATATCAGATTTTTTTCTTTCTGCAATTTGCTGCTGTCTATCAAAAACAAAATCTTTATTATTGCGTCCTAGCTCACTAGCTATTTCCTCTCCTAATTTAATTGCTGTACCACTTGGAGAATCTTTTTTGAACCTATGGTGGGACTCTATAATTTCGATATCGTAATCCTTTAATCTGCTTGCTGCATTGCGAGCAACTTGAAAAAAAGAATTAACACCTAAGCTCATGTTTGGAGCATAAAAAACTTTTGTTGCTTTACTGGTCTGCTCTAATAAATCAAAATGTTTCTTTTCTAAACCGGTTGTGCCGACAACAAGTCCAGATTTATGTGCAACGGCACTTTCAGTAAACATAAATAATGCACTAGGGGATGTAAAGTCTATGACAACATCTGCTTGATCAAATGCTGCATCACTAGTGGTTGCAATGTCAAAATTTAATTTCATAGACTGTAGTTGTTCTTTTGTTATAGGGTTTTTATCAAAGACACCCACTATATCAACTCCCTCGTTAAATTGGGCTGAATCAATAAGATTTTGACCCATTCTCCCTAATACGCCAGCTATTGCTATTTTAACTTTACTCATAATAATTAGTTTTATACATCAATACTGTAGATCATTAATAGCAAAAATTAAGTAATATATGCTAAATTAACTCAATGATTATTAGAATTGCCATTATTTTTATATTAGTCTTATTATCAGCTATACTTATATATAATAAGAAATTTCGTCAGGCTTTTACACTATCTCTCATTCCACTTGTTTTACTAATTGTAGGCCTATTTGGGTATTTAGC
The DNA here is from genome assembly GCA_963926395.1 of uncultured Alphaproteobacteria bacterium. GTDB lineage: Bacteria > Pseudomonadota > Alphaproteobacteria > HIMB59 > HIMB59 > HIMB59. The sequence goes on along the minus strand of CAWUWX010000020.1, from coordinate 19,277 downwards.
CTATTATATGATATCAAATAATTATTTTGATTCATTTGACTCCGTACTTTGACCAGATTCGATCCATCCCATAATACCACTATCAATTTCAAAAATATTACCTTCATAACCTTGCTGTACTAAAATATTTGCAGCAGTCTTTGAGCGCATTCCTGACCTACAGTGAATAATAATATCAGCATTTTGACCAACCTTAGATTCAATAATTTCTTTTGAAATAGTATTTAAAGGAATTAGATGAGAATTCGGAATTCTAATTTGATCATATTCTTTTTGTTCTCTGACATCTATAATAAACAATCCATCTTGTATTTTTTTTTTAGATTCTTCTATTGATAAAGGCGTAAACATATTAATACTATGAATAGGCATATTTATAGTAGATGCAAATAAAATAATAAAAATAACCATATTTATTTTTATTTTGTGTTTATTTGTATGAATTTATTTAAACTACCGTCTGTTAAAAATTAAATAAATAGAGGAAAAAATGGGTCTTTTAATTGAAGGAAAATGGCATGATAAGTGGTATGACACTAAATCTAATGGAGGAAAATTTATTAGAACTGAGGCTCAATTTAGGAGTGTTATAAGTAAAGAAGGCGACTTCAAGCCTGAAACAAATCGTTATCACCTCTATGTTTCATTGGCATGTCCTTGGGCACATAGAGCTTTAATATATCGATCACTTAAAAATTTAGAAAACCATATTTCTTTTAGTGTAGTGAACCCTTATATGCTGGAACATGGATGGACATTTAGTGATTATCCGGGTTCAACTAAAGATGATTTATTTAATTTTAAATACCTCTACCAAGTATATTTAAAAGCAAATCCTCAATATTCTGGGAGAGTAACCGTACCTATTCTTTGGGACAAAAAAAATGACACTATAGTAAGTAATGAATCTTCTGAAATTATTAGAATGTTCAATACTGAATTTAATGAACTCACAAACGATCTAAAAGATTTTTATCCATTAGAAAAAAGAAAAGAAATAGATGAAGTTAATGGATTTATTTATAACACTATAAATAACGGAGTCTATAAAACTGGTATGGCTACCAAACAAGAAGTTTATGAACAAGAAGTAAAAAAATTATTTGAAGGTCTTGATTATGTTGAGTCTCTTTTAGAAAAAAATGATTATCTTTTAGGTAGTGAAATTTTAGAATGTGATTTAAGGCTAATCCCAACTATACTTCGTTTTGACCCTGTCTATGTTGGGCATTTTAAGTGCAATTTAAAGAGAATATATGATTACCCTAAAATGTTTAAATATTTAGAGAATTTTAAAAATATGAAATTTATTCAAGAAACAATAAATATGGAGCATATTAAAACTCATTATTATGGTAGCCATAGCACTATCAATCCTAATGGGATAGTAGCCTTAGGGCCATTAATTAACTAATTTCTAAATCTTGAATGGCAGCTTTTACAAGAAGAATAAAGATTTTGAAAAGATTTATTAACCGCAGCTGAATCTTCTGATTCAATTAACTCTATTATCAATTTCGCATTATCTTCATATTCTTTAGCAATTGAATTAAAGTCATCTCTGTTCGATATAATATCTTGACTGGCTTTTGTCTTACCTACAAATGAGTTGTCAGGAAATAAAGATGGATAATCATATAGAATATATTGAATTTTTTTAAAAATATCGATTGTTTCAGAATTGAGTTTATTTTCTTGAATATTTATTCTAGCCTTACTCATAAGCTTATTTAAACTTTGCATAGACATCATTCTTTTTTCAATGATTTCAGATACTGTAAATTCATTATTTTCATTAGCCATCAATGGAGATATAAAAATCAAAAGACAAATAATAAGTTTCATATGGATTATATACTTAATTTAAGTCCTTTTGGTTTATATTTTTTTTAAGTTTTTTAATTTTTTAAAAAACATATCTCGTTGTTCTTTTAAGATTACTTTTCCTTGGTCTAATAAAATTAGATAATCTGCTATTTCCTCTGCAAAATTATAATCATGCAAACTTAAAACTATTGTTTTATTTTTATTTTTTTCCTCAAATAGAAGTTTTTTTAATTTTACCTCACTTTGAAAGTCAAGATTTTGATTAGGTTCATCCATGATGATGATGTTTGGATCTAAACTCATAACTCTAGATAAAAATAATTTTTGCTTTTCACCTCCTGATAGACTAGAAATATTTTGCTGATGTATATCTGATAAATGAAAAGCATCATGCCAAATGAGATTTGATTTAAATTTTTTAATTTTTTGTGGGAAAGAAAAATTATATAAAACGTTTCCTTCAAAAATAACAGGACTCTGAAATAGCATAGGGAGTGGATCATTACCAAAAGACTCAATTCTTCCAGAATTAATTTTTTGCAACAAATTTAAACAGCGAAGACATGAAGTTTTACCTGATCCATTCTTACCAAGAAATACTGTTGTTTTATTTTGAGGTATATCAAAACTTACATGATCTAATATCGTTTTATTATTTATATTTAATAAAACATTATGAAGAGATGCTATCATTTCAAACTTTCTTTTCTGTTCACAATCAAAGAAAGAGTAAATGAAATTAAAATAAGCATTCCTCCCAATCCAATGGCTACATCTAAATTTCCTTTTGAAGTTTCAAGGGCAATAGAAGAGGTTATGTTTCTAGTAACATGATCAATAGAACCGCCAACAATTGCAGCTGCACCATATTCACTAATCGCTCTTCCAAAGCCAATCAATGCAATCGTTTTATAAAGTCCGTACCTATTAAGTAAAAGTAATTTTGTAATAACATAAAAACTAGCGCCATAAGTAATTAACTCCTCTTTATAGTTCTTAAAATCTTGTTCAATATTTTTTAAAATTAGTGAAGACATAATAGGAATTATAATTAAAGATTGTGCTATGATCATAGCTGTTGGTGTATATAGAAGTCCTGTCCAGCCCAAAGGTCCACTTCGACTTATTATTAAATAAACAATAAGACCTGCACATACTGGGGGAATAGATGTTAACGCATGAATACAAGCAATAAGAATGCTTCTTCCATAAAAAGTTTTGATAGCAATGATAGCTCCTAATGGAAGGCTAACTACCAATGAAATTAAAGTAGAAAAAACACTTACATTTAATGATATTATTAAAGCTTCTAATATTTTTTCATAAGCCATTTAAGTTAAGATATATTATCTTCTCTATCATTAATAGAATACTTAATCGATTTCTTATTCATAAATGAAAAATAATTGATTATTGGAAACTTTAAAATTTTTAATTAAATTTTTACCTTGATTGCTTAGTAGCCAGTTAATAAATTGGTTTGATTTTTCTAACTCAACATGCGGATAATTTTCTGGATTAAGTACTATTATGCCATATGGGTTAAAAAGATTCTCATCTTTCTCAAATAGAACTTCAAGAAAATTCTTATTTTTAAATGTAATCCATGTAGCTCTATCAGTAATAGTATAAGCGTTCATTTCGGAAGCTATATTTAAAGTAGAAATCATCCCTGAACCTGTTTTTATATACCATCCCTTTTCTTCAAAATTGAAATTAAATTTTGACCATAGAGAAACTTCTTTTTTATGCGTGCCGGAGTTATCATCTCTTGAAATAAACTTAAAATTACCAGATGAAAGAATTTTTAAAATAGACTTTAGATCTTTTAAATTTTTTATTTTTGCAGGATCTGCTCTCGGTCCCACTATTACAAAATCATTATACATTAGGTCATATCTTTTTATGCCTAGCCCTTCTTCAATAAATTTTATTTCATCCTTTTTTGAATGTACAAGCAATATATCTGCATCACCTCTTGTAGCGTTTTTAATTGCCTGCCCTGTTCCAACTCCTACAGTTCTAATTTCTATGCCCGTCTCTTTAAAGAATTCATCACCTAAATATTCTAAAAGACCAGTACTAACAGTACTTGTTGTAGATTGAATAATTAAATAATCTCTTGCTGAAATTGAACTAGAAAAAATGATTATAAATAAAAATAAGTAATTAAATATGTGTCTCATAAGAATTTTTAAGATTATGTAATAGTGGTTTAAAAATCTAATAAATATTTATTATGGTTGTATTGGTTTTAGTAATTACTTGTTAATCGTAATAAAACATGGGAGCTTTTTTAAATACTTCCCAGGCATCTGGATCATGTCCGGTTACAATAATTGCTTTATTTTCAGCTGCTACTTTTTTTAATTTTGCTACTGAATGAGCCGAATCAACTGAAGAACAGACTAGTCCAGGTAAGGCTTTATCATTCCAATGGTCCATTGTATAAGCAGCATCGATTGTTAGTAATACCGGACCTGTATTTGGTAAATTAATTAAAAATGATTGATGACCAGGAGAATGTCCTGGTGTAAAAATTATTTTGATAGTTCCGTCACCATATAAATCATAGAAGTCAGTTTTTGTATCTTCTAGGAATTGCCATTTAAGATTTGGCTTATCAAAATCTTGTCTTATATAGGCAGCTTTAGAAAACCAGTCTGGATTAAAAGCATAATCGTATTCTTTCCTTTGAACAACATGAGTTGCATTAGGAAATCTTCCTATTCCACCAGAATGATCAAGATGCAAATGAGATTGAAGTAAAAATCGAACATCATTAATATTTTGTCCAATATTTTTTAATTGATCTATACAATTTTCATGTTTCCCCATTACGGGTTCGTAAGCAGCCACAACAGATCCCCAGTGAGCATGCATGTCTATACTTACTTCTTTAGCATTACCCCCATCAATAACCACATCCCCTTTTGGATGTTTGATGAGAAACCAAGGAACTGGAATTTCATAATCTTCATTAGACTGATTCATTTTGATGTATTTTAATTTTGTTTTAAGTGTTCCTGTTTGAAACATATAAAGTTTCATGGAAGAAGCTATTGATGAAGTGCTACTAAAATTATTTGCTTTTGATTTTTCAATTTCTTCTTTAATAGAATAGTTTTCTTTTTTTTCTATTTTTTTATTTTCTAAAATATCATCAAATTTATCTAAATCAGATTTTTTATAATCTATGGCCATTATTTAAATTCTATTTCCACAAAACTATATTCATAATTATTATTATTTATAACATTATGGTTAACACCTTTATTTCTAAAATAACTTCCGCCCTTGAGGAGCTTAGATATACTTTCCTCGCCGTTGTTATTAATTATTTTTAATTCTCCGTCTAACATTGGCACAACTACATAATCAAATTCATGAATATGTTGGCCTGTTTCGTCTCCAATATCAAAAACCCACTCAGTAACTCTAGTTTTTTCATTATCAATCATTACTTTTGCTTTTGCCATTTAACTAAATATTTCTACAAGGGACGGCTTCGTTTTTTTCTGCCTTCATTGCTTCAGCTGCTTTTGTTGCTTCTTCAACAGAATTAAATACTTTATCAGGAAACAGAATGAAAGGTTTTGCTCTATCCGCACTTAATTGCCCAACACACCAAGTTTTATTAGGTTCAACACACATTACCATGTAAGTGCCAGGTATGGGTCCGTAATGTCGATTATTTAATGCAAATAAACATTCGGCCATTTCATTAAGCTTATCTATATCTAGATTTTGAAGCGCTTTTTTTTCTAATTCATTGATTGGAGTATCAAGAGCGCCCATTGTTTCCTTACCATAAGGGATTTCCTGCATTTTTTGCTTATTCATTTATGGTAAAGGACCATCTTTCAGAAATCCGTTTAAAACATTTTCCATTAATTTAGAAACATTATTTTCATAATTATTATGCGATAAACTCCCACACCATGCTAGTGAGCCCGGAGCAAACATAGCCCCATCGTTTGGAGCTTTATAATAAATCATGTCGGCTCTCACCATTGGGTTTTCGTGTCCACCACCATGATATCCCCTAACGGAAAAATGTATCTCTTCATTAACTTGAAGCATCATATTTGAGTGATCCTGCGATCTCGCTAAATAAAATGTGTTATGAGGAGTTCCGAATTCTAAATCATATCTGTCTAACTCTAAACCTGCTGCCCCTCCACCAACGAGACCAAAATCACCAATAACTTCGTCTGCTCCAATCCCATTAAACATCCAAGCACATTCTGGTTTGAAACTATCTTCCTCTCTCTTATAGTAAGAGGAAACGTCAAAACCATAAGAAGTAAAAGTCAGTCCACAAACTTTAGAAGGTATTCTACCTCTTGCACGCCACATGCCACCATATTTTCCATCAAAAGCTCCATTGTACTCTCCAGGATTTGATGTCCAGGCTCTAGTTCCTGCCTCACCTTTTCTTACTTCAGTAATGTTTGAATTGTCAGGATGATATTCACTGATCCAGTAAAAACCATCTGACCCTAAATAAAAAATTCTTCCACCTTGTATTTGATAAGATTCAAATGCATCCATATATTTTTCAGAGGTGTATTCTGGATGACTGCCAGTAAGAACAACTTTGTATCTATTGAGCAAATTAATTCCTTCATGCTCAAAATCTTCATCAGTCATTACATCAAAGTCAAAACCTTTTTCTTCTAACCAATCAGTTAAATGAAGATCGGCATTTAATTGCCATAAAGAAGGAGATAGCCAGTGCCTATATTTAGGTCTCATATTCAAAATTGGTCTTAGACGAGATGATATAGAAACTCCGTGTCCATCAGAGTGAAGTGAGTAAGTAGAAAGACCGTATTCTCTATGTTCATTAAGATATAAATCAGCAGGATTCATAACAGGTACTTTGCCTGCTAGTAACTGAGCAACAACTGAATTTGTTCCAAGATTATCATTAGAATATGCCATGTAACTGTTTGTTGGCATTAGGAAAAGAACTTTTGAAGTAGCCTTACCTTTTGGTGGCTTTATACAAAATGGAATAAAATCTTCAAATTCGGATTCTTCTCTCCCATCAACCCTTAACCTTGCAGCATAAACTCCACTTTTAAGATGTTCAGGAATTTTTAAAGTAAAATCAACATCCCATCTAGCATCATCAATATCATCATCATGAAAATGAATTGCACCATATTCGTTTGGCTTATGATGGTAAACGATTTCATCTGCAGTCCAGTTATGTCCTGTCATCCCTCTATTGGGCATATTGATTATAAAACCATGATGATTATTAGGTGAAGTATCTACTATTTTTGTTGATGCGATATTTTTTGTAATATTGGCATGAAAGTCCCACGCGCCAATAACTGTTGATCTAACTTTCGTATTACATTCATCATAACTTGAAGCAAGACTTTCAATCTCGGCTTTTGATAAAGCTTTATTAGAAAGACGAGGTCTATCAATTTTACCATTATAACAGTAGGTGTGTTCTGGTAATTCAATTGGCTCAAGAACTTCTCTAAAGTGCCCCCCAGATATATGTCTCTTTGATCTATTGTTTAAACTGCTGGCGGCAATTAGTAGAGGAGAATCATTTTCAGCTGGAATAACAGAACTTGTTGTTTCAATAACTGCTGATGTTTGGTCGGCTGGATGTAAAATGGCCATTCCGAGTCCACCGTTTGTGGAGGTTACTCTTGGTTCTTGATATAAAGTAACTCGTCTTGTTTCAGCATCAAAAGTTACAGCAACTAGATACCAAACTTTTCTTAATAATTGTTTATCAGAAGAAATTTTTGTTACTTGACTACCATCTCCTATTTCGACTGAAAGACACCCCTCATCATCAACAAATAAACCAAAACCTTTTTTATCTTTTTCATTCCATTTAGTTATGATGCCCTGCCTACCTTTATCTGGAGTTGTAGGAAATATGTAAGCTTGCATTGTAAAACTTTTAACATTTAAATTATCATGCTGAGGGATAACTATATAGGAACCACCATGTATTTTTTGGTTTTTCCCTTGATAGTTTCCATTACAATTTGATTCAATTTCTTCTTCTTTATAACCAGGTCCTTCTGGATTTGTATCTCCATGAATTAATCGAACGATTTGAGTTTCATACTTATCATTATGTTCTGCATTTACATAAAATTTTATTTCATCACCCGGATGAGCAGAATATTTATCACTATAACCTGTAATTTTTAACATTTATTATTCTCCAATATAATCTTCTAAGAGTTTATTTATTCTTTTTAAAAAAATTGCATGTTCGCATGCCTCTTGTGATGAAAAAGAATCTTCTGTAATTTCTACCGGCTGTCCTCTGACTCCTGTAGAAATACCTATTCGATAGTCTTCGTGCAGCTTGACGCATATTATTAAAAGTTTTCCGTTTAAGCCACCCCTTCTTAATTTATCAAGCAGTGTTTGAAGATCTTGACTATGTTGAACTACGCCATGTTTTCCGGTAGCGGCCCTACCAATAGGTGTTGCCCTATGTTCATCAATTAATTCTTTAAGTTTTTGAGGATCTCTCAACATAGGTAGAATATATTTTTTTGTTATGAAATCATCGGTGTGCTTATGTCCCTTATTTAAAGAAACATTAGAAGGGTCTTTATAACTGTAATCGGCCATTTTTATATTTTAAATCCTGTCGGTGCAAAGGGCATTTTTATGTTCCAATATCTGAAACATAATAGAAGAAAAATGCTTATAAATAAAGAAATTTACAGTTATTTTAAATAATTACAGTGCATAAACTGATAAAATAACCGTAGCGACTGCCAGCGCAATTAATATTAAAGGCCATCCGTAACCTCCGCCTAATTTATCAATATAATTTCCTTTTTCCTCCACATCATCGGGTGATAAAAACTCATCACCGCTTAAAATTGGTTTTTTTGGTAGGGTAGATAAGTCCATTTTATTTGCTAAGAACCAAATTAAAAGAACGCCCATAGCCCACCAAATAATTTGATAGACCCATAATGAAGGTAGGCCCATGGTCCAACTATTAAAGCTATCGCCAGCAATTCCAAATATCATATTTCCAAATATTATACCTGGCCCAATTGAGAAAAATATCCAAATTAAAAATAAAACATAAGCCAAAGATTTAATTTTTACTCTAGATGGATGAATGCCCATATGAGAATTTAAAAAGCCATGTATTTCATTTCTGTGTTCTTTTTCTTTATCGTTATATGCAAACAATGAACTTAAAAAACAAATAATCACATTAAAAATCAAACCCCAAACTCCAGAGTAGATTGTTAAAGGCCACCTTCCCCAAGGTAAAGCATTTCCTGTTAACTTATGACCAAATGTTTCAGAAAGTATTACAAAAATTAATCCTGTTATTAAACCTAGAGTAGCTCCATTTTTTGTTATCCAAGGAAACCAGATGACTCCTAATAGAACAGGAAATAACTGAAAGCCAAAAGCAATTGCTAGTCCGCCCATTAGTATTAATGAAGTTTCAAAATACGTTGCCAAATATAAAGCTGCAATACAAAGTAAAAGCATTGAAAGTCTTGCAACTAGTAACTCTCTTGACCAACTGGCTTCTTTGTCAATATATGGCTTATATAAGTCTCTTGCCACCATACTTCCAGACGTCATTAAAAATGCTGCGATAGTAGATTGGAGAGCGGCAATAATACAAACACCTAAAAATCCAACTATGGCAGGTGAATAAACTTCAAAAGACTCAATAAAATAAAAAATTAAAGAAGCTTGATCGATATTTGAGATTTCAGGTAAAATATTACTTATAGCAAAACCATTGGCATTCACATCAGCATTAGCGCCAAGCAAATGAGCTCCCACTCCCAATAAACCTGCAAATAAAAATAAAAAAACTCCTACTATGGCTCCTGAACCCCAAACTTGATAAAAGTAAAAAGATCTTGGTGATTTTACACTATAGCTCCACATTGAAAAAGTTGGGGAAAGAACAATACCCATGTATGACATTGTAAATGATAAAATCATTACAGAAGTCCAAGGACCGCCAGCCGGATTATTTTTACCAATTCCTGCTACCCATTGAATAACACCTGGTACTGAGAAATAACTATGTAGTTCCCCTCCACCATAACCCTCTGTGGTTCCCCAAGATCCAAAAGAAATAAAATTACTCGCTATAGCGAATTGTTTAAAAACATCTATTCCTCCTAAGTAGTTAATGGTTCCAAGTCCAATTGTTAGAAATAAAATAAAAAAGAGCCAGGACTGAACTACGCCAACACTAACCATTGACTTAAAACCTCCTGATACAACATAAAATAAAACTACAGCTGTTAAAACCCACATAGCAGAGTCTCTACTTATTTCTCCCGCGCTTATAAACTCAACAAGACCTCCTGTTGCACCTAATAAAATTCCTAGAAAAGGAACGGCAAAAAATAATCCAATAATTAAGATTACAATTCTTAATGTATTGCTTTTATAGTACTTAAAATACATTTCACCGGGTGTAATAAAATTAAACTTTCGACTAAGCATCCACTGCCTTTTAAAAAAAAGTATTGAACCAAGAGGAATTGTAATTACTATTGCTGATGTTGCTAAAAAAGAATAACCATCCGAATATATTAAAGATGGATACGTAATAATAGTAATTCCCGCGAATGTTGCAGCAGTAGCGGCAAAGAAAAATACCCAACTACTTACACCCCTGTCAGCTAAGTAATAAGACTCTGGGGTATGATTTTTTCTTAAGGTTCTAGCTCCCCAAAAAAGACAAAAACTCCAATAGATTGCGAGAAAAAAGAAAAACCAAAGTAGACTAGTTAACATAATCTAAACTTAAATTAAGAATTATATCCGGTTCTTTCCTTAATTATTTTAAGAGCTTCTAAAAGGTAAACTCTAAATAGCTCATGGTTTTCACTCATAGGAAAATGGCCGATATCTTTCATTTCTATATAAACAGCGCCTTTAATTTGTCTCGCTGTATCTTCTGTTGCTTCTGGAGGGGTTAGATAATCGTAATCACCTGTCATCATTACGACTGGACATTTATGCCCATCGATATTTTGTAGTTCTTCTCTTAAATCATGATCAACTGAATAAAAATGTAAATCTCCCTTAAAGGCTTCTGCACCTTGGGTATAATAATGCCATGTAAGCCATCTATCCATATCAGGCGACATAGGAGCCATTAAATCCCATACTCCACTACCACAAACTTGTGCAGCATTAGCGTGAGGATGTCTCCACCAATCAATATAAAAGCCTGGGGAATAATGAGCTGCCTCTACTGGGATTACAGCCTTAAATTTATTTGGATATTTTAGAGCTAGATGTAAAGCAATATTTCCTCCAAACGATGATCCCATAAATATAGGATTATCTAATTCAAGAGCCTTACATAGCTCAAGAATAAAATTACAATAATGCTCTGCTGTTAATTTATATTCTTCTTTCCACCACTCAGTATTATGAGCTGGATCTGACTTACCATGCCTAGGTAAATCATATGCTATGACTTGATAATTTTTTGTAATCTCATCGTCTTCCAATAAACCTCTCCACTGATGATTATGACAACCTGCTGTATGTTGACAAACTAGTGGCGTTCCTTTTCCATTCGAAAGATAAAAAACTTTATATTGCTGACCATCTACATCAATTGTTACGTAGCGACCTATAGGTTCATGGTGCTTAACTGCCATTAGAATAACTCCTTCTTATAAACTATCATTAAACTGGAACTCCTGATTTTCTTAAAAGTTCAAACTGAACTACAAAGTTTCTTATATTTTGCATTAAAACAAGATGATTGCCTTCAATTAATAAGTCCCTTCTAAAAGATGCAGCATAAATTCCATGAAACATTGGTTTTGGAACTGGTCTAGCAAATTCCCTCCAAGTATTAGCTGATGCCCTAAGCGCAAAATCATAAGGGTCTAAACCTCCCGGATTAGTATTTATATTTTTAACTTTACCGTCATGCATTTCAATAATTGCTTTAGCATCGCCCATATCAAAAAGGAATGAACAAGTATAATATTTTGCCATAGCCTGAATCGTTTCATCACTATCAGTAAGTTCTTTGTATTTTTTTGCCCAAGATTTAATATCTATACTCATTTATATACCTTTATTATTTCTTCTTATTAGAATTGTTTTTAGGGTCATCATCAAATCTCATATGAGCGTCTTTTTTTGGATCATCATAGTCACCAAGAATATTTCTAATGTTACTTGCGTCACCTGGGGTCATCCCAACTTCTTTCAATAAAGAATCTAGAAATGGTTGTTGAGCTCTATATCTTAGGGCTGAATTAACAACATTATCAGCTAATGATCCTTTTTTAGATCCGTCGCCTGGATTTCCACCATCTCCTCCACCTGTACCGTCACCAGTTCCTCCGCCTTGACTAAAGCCCGGAAGTCCATTTACATCAACAACTTTAATTGAATCGATATGCTGCATAGGTTTAACCCATTCGCGAATAATACCTTCGATTTTTTCAGCTAATTTAAGTCTTAAAGCACTTCTTCTACTAGCATCACTTCTTAAATTCTCAGCTTCATTTAAAGATTTTTTGCCTGCTGCTTCTACTTCATAGCGTAATTTTGCTGCTAGTGTAGCTAATTTTTCTCTTTCAGCATCTTTTGAAGCCTCAATAATACCAAGAGATTTTACTTTCTCGGCTTGCTCTATATCCCTAATAGTATTGACTTTTTCTTCAGCTTCTACAGATTTTGCCCTTGCTATTTCTTCTTCCATTTTAGATTTAAGAACTAATTTAGATTTATCTAAAATTTCTAGCTGCTTTTGTTTTTCTTCAAGCTCAATCCTTTTTGATTTTTCAATATCTAAAACTCTTGTTTCTTGCTCTGCTGAAATTTTAAAAGCGTCAACATTTTTTTGTTGAGAAGTTTTAGCATTTTTAATTTGCTCTTCTGCCATAATATAAGCTTCTTCAGATTCATATCTTTTTCTTGCTTCTTCTTTTGCAGTTTCGGCTTTTTCATTAGCATGTTTTATATCAACCGATGTTTGTTTTTCTAAACGACTAAACTCGATATCTCTTTCAAGCTCAAGAATTGTTTTTTCTGTTTCAATATCTTGTTGTTTAATTTCAATTGAAGTTTTTTGTCTAAATTCATTTTGTTCTTTTCTTCTTTTTTCAATCTCTTGAATTAATTTTGTTTCTTGTAAACTTTTTTCCATCTCAACCAAATCTCTTTTATTGATTCTTGCAATTTCTATAGCTTGGTCTGATACAATTTCTGCTAATTCAGACTCTTTGATTTTCTCTGATTTAACTTTTATTGTTTCAGTTTGCTCAATGGCTCTTTGCTGTTCAATTTCTCTTTTTTGTTGGTACCTTGCAAACTCTTCATCTTTCTCAATTTCTAATTCCTGCTTAGTTGACTGAAGGTTTTTATTTCTAATACTTACTTGGGTGTCTTTTTCAATATCATTTCTTTTCTTTTTTCTTGACTGAGTAATTTCTGTAATTTGCGTTAGTCCTTCAGCATCAAAAGTATTCGAAGGATCAAAGATAGAAACTGGGGCTTGGTTTAAAGAAGTTAATGAAACTGTTTCAAGTTCAAGACCAGTATGTCTTATTGCCTCTTCAACATGTTTTGAAACCGCTTTAACATAATCTGATCTATTTTCTTGTATTTCATCTAGTGTCATTTTTGCAGCAACTACACCAAGAGCATCAACAAAACGACCATTTACTAGTTCTTTTAGACTATCCGGATCTAGTGTTCTATTTCCTAATGTTTGAGCCGCAATAGATACATTTTCTTTTATTGGAGCAACTCTCACATAAAATTCAGCTGTCATTTCAGCCCTCATTCTATTTTTTGTTATAAAGGATTTAGTTCCTGTTCTTAACACTTCAATACATAATGTTTTCATTCCAACAGAAGTAATATTATGAATAATTGGTAAGACAAATGCGCCTCCGCTAATAACTACTCTCTCGCCACCCATACCGGTACGAACAAATGCAACTTCTTTTGAAGATCTTCTATAGAGCCAATGAAGTAGGTAAACAATAATAGCAATTGCTAACGCTATTAAAATAATTACTGCAATAATATCTGCGCCACTCGTTATATTCATATCTGTATGTTACCTCCTAATTTAGTTTTTTTAAACATTAGATCTAGTGTCCTGTACTGCCGCCTTATAAATGATCATTCCAAAAATGATTTTATTTAAAAAGTCAGCTAAATTGTAAATAATATTTACACTATTTACATCTATGCCGCCTCCTAAATGTTCAATAAAATATCCCATTGGATATATCGCCCATCCTATAGTTAAGATTAACCTATTAGAAAAGAAAGCCATTTGAATATTTTCATTACCACATTTTGCATTAGCTCTTCCAGCTTCGCCAACATAAAGCTCTCCTAAAACATATAGCCAGCCAACAAGTCCTACTATAAAGCCAAGTGTTTTGCTCATGTATCCAGCTGCCCCTAAAAATTCTGCGATTATAAAAACTAATGTTCCTACAAGAAGCCTCCAAAACATTCCTTGTTTAACTTTTGTAACTGACATTAACATGGCATAAAAAACTAACACCTGCATTGGGAAATTTAAAAACCAGTCTACGTATCTTAATAGAGTTGGGGCCGAACCGCTTACAACCCAAAGATTTTTTAAAAAGAAATAATGAACAGAGGACATTAGGCATATGACTGCAATCATCGTCATGGGCGTATGCCATCTGACATGTAATTTACTTCTCTCAAAAAAGAAGAATAAAGTAGCACCTATCATAGCTACTGAAATTAACCAAAAAGATCCTCCGACAATGTCGTAAGGAAGTAACATTTTATTCATTAAACAAATTCCTCTTCTTCTCTGGTATCATAATAATATTCTTCAATCTTTGACAGACCTTTTTGTTCCAGAATATGAAATAAATAAAATATTATTAATATAATAACAAGACATTAATTAGATTTGGTCCCTGATATGTGGTCCTCTTGAATAAAGAGCAACTAACGGAAGTATTAATAAGCCAAATATAAACTGCTGGCCCTCAAAAGATAAGCCAAGTCCTGCCAGAAAAGTACTAATAACCTGTAAAGCTAAACACCCGATAACAGTATAGCCATATCCACCTTGTCCTCCCAAAAGAGATGTTCCTCCAACCGCAACAGCTGCAACAGTTAAAAATAAATATTGGTCTCCTACTCCGATGAAGCCGCCGCCGCTCCATCCAAGAAGCATGGCTCCAGTTGCTGCCGATGTAAATCCACTGATTATATAAACACCAACCCAGTATGCACGCTCTGAAATTGATAGTCTTTCAGCAGATAATCTTTTTCCACCCACAGCATAAAGATTTCTCCCCCATTTAGTGTGCCTCATTCCAACAATTAAAATAATAGCTGCAAGTATCCAAATTAGAATTACAGGAGGTATCGGAAGGCCAAAAAATTTTCCATTTAATGAAGCTAGATTTTTTAACCAGTCCGGAACTTTCCCAAAAACCATTCCGCCTGTAACAGAAGCTAAAGAAACTAAAATTTGTACCATTCCTATGCACATAAATCCTACTCCCATCGTTACAATTAGTGCCTGACCTTGAAGTCTATAGCTGATAAGTCCATTAAATAAACCTACGAGCGTTCCAAAGGCAAGAATGATAATAAAAGCAAGCCACGGAGGAACTCCAAGTGAAATCATTGACATAAGGCCAACATTTGAAGACCCAATTAAAAAAGGGATTGATAAATCCAGGCCTCCTAACATTACCACCAAAGTTTGTCCTATGGTTGCCAACCCTAAGAAAGCAGAAAATACGAGCATGGATTTAATATTTTGAATTGATAAAAAACCATCAATTGAAACGGAACCTATTATAAAAAGTCCTATTAAAACAGAGACACCAATAATAACACTTTTATTTATATTTAGAAATTTATAAGCAATAAACGATAAGATTAAAAATCCTAATAATATTATTGCTGATACTATCGTTCTGCCTGAATAAAAACCCGGGACTAAAAAGCAAAGTAAAATAAAAATTGCAAGTAAAAGAAGAAAACCTGTAACGGCTATCCAATTTGTTGAAATAATTTCAGAGAATAGACTTCTTTTATTTTCTTCTATCTCTGTTGTAGATTCTTCTTTGTCTATCTTTTTAAAAGACAAACCATAAGACCAATTAATTGAGAAATGGTGCCAGCCCCATAAAACTAATGCCGTAACAGCAAAAGAATAAAAAACAATTTGTATCCAGTCTGTTCTATCAACATAACCAAGAATAGCTGCGCCTATACCAGCCGCAAGAGCAAAGAATATACCCAGGCCTTTTGAAAAATTAAAAGTTCTTTTTTCCATATTTTATTTTTTTTTATATCTACTCATCATGAGATAAGCCTCCCCATTTTTCAAGACCTTCTTGTGATTTTAATTTAATTTTATATACATTGAAGGCCTGCCACACTAATGGAGCCGTAACAATTCCTATGGTAGTAATAATTAGCATTTTCCAAAATGAATACCCTATTCCATAAAATAATGCTGACCATGTAAGCGCAGCTATACTTAAAATAGGTATATAGGGTCTAAGTTTTTTATAACTTATTTGTCCCCTAAGAGTTAAATAAGTAAAAAACTGGAAAACAAAAATGAAAAATATAATTAAGCCTGTTTCTTTTAAGAAAGTTGTATTTTCATTAATGAGTGAGCCTCTCAATGGTCTTTGATATTCAACCGAGGAAGTGTCACCAATATTAAGCTCCGTAATAATAGGTGTAAAAAACTTTGTACCATCATCTGAAATAATTGTTCCAGAAGGTGAGGCTAAAAAATAGACAGCTATTAAAGCGAACAGTCCAAGAAAAACTATAAATACGTTGCTTAGGTTAACTTGGGAAAACAAAGTAGGAGTGGTTAATAAAAATAATAAAAAACATATTAAAATTACAGCGTATCCATCGATACCAAAGAAGCTTTCTCTATTAGAGTCGACTCCATAATAAGCGATTGCAGCAAAAATAATAAATGACACTGCAATAGCAAATAAAATTAAAGTCTGTGTTTTAATTTCTTTTCTAAATTTGGGTAATGCAATGACAACAATAGCAGATGTAAAAAATATAATTCCAGCAAGAGTTGTAATGGCATAGGCCAAACCAACAAGCCAACTAGAAGTAGAAGTAAAGTCAGGTAAGGCGGGTCCAATTTTTAAATATTCAGATGCAAAATATTGGGGGGCATAATTTAATATGTACTGTATATTTGATCCTAAATCTTGATTAACAAAATGGACTGCTCGAGTACCACTAAAAACACATCCAAAAAATATAACGATCGAAGCGATAATAAATGAAATTGTTGGTCCGTCTCTATGTTTAAATAAAAGATTTATCAGATAAATTAATGATGCGATTCCTATTACTATAAATAACCATATTGTAGAGTCGCCTCCTTCAGTACAGGCTTTACCAGTGATTAAACAGTCACTTCCCGAAGCAAGAGCCTCTTCAAATACTTCTGCACTTCTAGATTCACCCCCAAAGCCGCCAACCGTTCCTCTGGTAACTTGATCATACTTCATGTGAATTAAAACAGCGGTTGCGCTCAAAGTTCCTAATATAAAAAAAACAAATACAGATAATTTTTTGAAAGCTTTTTGTATATAAGGAAGAGCAATTAAAATTAATAAAGAAGCAACAAGAACTGCACCGTAAGATAGGTCTGTAACAAAACTTTGAAGGCTTTCAAATCTAAAAGTTGATAATATAAAGTTTATTAGGTAGATAATAAATGATCCTAGAATTGCACCAAAAGCCCCACCCCTGCCTCCTACCAAGCTGGAACCCCCTAAAACAAGAGCCGTGATTGCCATTAGGGTATAAGTTGTTCCTTGAGTTGGGTCACCTGAACTAATAAGGCCTGTAAAAGCTATTGCTGCTAGAGCTGCATAAACACCGCCAATAATATGTGCGCCAATTCTAACGAGATAAATTCTAACTCCACTGGTGTAGGCTGATTTTTCATCCGATCCCATAAGTTTTAAATGCTGCCAAAAAGCGGTATGAGTTAGAGCGTACCAAATTAGTGTTGCAAAAATTAATAATATGAGAGTTGGTTGAATGACTTCAGTGCCCGCTCCCCAAGATGACATCCATTCAGGACCTCTTCCGCCGGGCCTAGGAAGTATCACTAGATTAATACCAGAAAATGCTAAAAACATACTAAGTGCAACAATAATAGGCTGAACTCTTACAAAGATTACAATTAAGGCATATAAAAATTGATAAATAACTCCTATCGCAATGGCACAGACAAAATAAGAAACGGGCGACTGAAGGTAACCAGCACCATAAAGCTGAATAGTTGTGACATTAATAAAGCCAATTAAAGGTCCCATTGAAAGATCAACCGTCACTCTTCCAGATAATGCTAGCGCTGTCATAGCATAAGTAGCAAGTATAAGAGGAGTGGAAACCATTATTGCAGTTCCAATTCCAGAACCAGATATGATTTGAGGACCTCTAATGATTGCAAAAATTAGTAAGGCAAAGAAAATAAAAATAGGAACAATTAGATACTTAAGAGACTGCGTATCTGACCCAGCAATTTGAGAAGATTTAATAGTGGTCGTTACTGAATTTTGCATCAATTAGTCAAAAAAGACAATTTTCATGTCTTCTACTCCACTGCCTGTTTTTAATTTTCTAGTATTTTTCAATTCGTCTGTTCTCACTATTTTAATTGTACTAATATCAATATTTATTTTCTTGGTCTTTATTTTATTTTGATTATTAATCAGAGTTTCATTATTTAATATATCTAAATTATTTTCAATAAACTTTGTATTGTGCTTATTTTTTTTAAAGGTGTTATTTTGTAAAAGAGAAATCACAAAGGGAATATTTGTTTTGATGCCTTCAATCTTTGTATTTTTCAAGAAAGCAATTAATTTATTAATTGCATCCTCCCTCGTTACATCATGAGAGATAATTTTGCCAATCATAGGATCATAATAAAAACTAACTTCATCCCCTTCATTGAATCCCCAATCTATTCTGATGCCATCTGGGATATCAGGAATATCCATTTTTAAAATTTTACCTGGAGAGGGTAGAAAATTTTGTAAAGGATCTTCCGCATAAACTCTGCACTCGATTGCATGGCCATAACTTGTTATATCTTTTTGTTGCAGAAATTTTTTCTTTCTATCAAAGGCAAATTGAATTTGCATTGCAATTAAATCACAATTAGTAATTAATTCGGTTACTGGGTGTTCTACTTGAATTCGTGTATTCATTTCTAAAAAATAAAATTTCTTTTCATCAAGGTCATAAATAAATTCTATGGTCCCTGCTCCTTCGTAGTTAACTTTAGATGATAGCTCTACGGCTGCTCTAGACATTTCTTGAATAATGTCCGGACTCACATCTGGCGCAGGAGATTCTTCAATAATTTTTTGGTATCTTCTTTGTAATGAGCAATC
>CAWUWX010000019.1:0-71339 GCA_963926395.1 uncultured Alphaproteobacteria bacterium | reverse complement strand
ATCGTTTGATATAAATAAACCATCCCATCTCCAAAAATTTCCTGAAAAATCTACAATAGCCTGGCCGGGTAATAGTTCTTTTGAAAACTCCTCACCTTTATCTTGATGATCTACAATAGCTATATAACTAAGTTTATTTAGAATTTGATTAGGTCCTTTAATTACTTCGCTTGCAATCGTGCAAGGAAAATTAAATTTAGTTGATGGAATTAAGTCATTTTTTACTGACCAATAAAAAACACCATCATTTTCTAGAGCTGCAAGTAGCTCTTTTCCAAAGATGGCCGCAACAACTTTTTCATAATCTTTTTTAAAACCAATCTGATTTAAAAGACTCTTGTCGGATCGATCTTTTGAATCGTCGCTAACGCCTTCTTTAAATTCCTTACTACTCAGTTCTTCATATTCTTTATTAATCTGTTCTATCTTGAATTGAGTATCATTCTTTTGAGAAATTTCACCATTTAGATCTTTTTGTAACTGACTTAGACGATACTCTAAATTACTTTTATGCTCTTCAAATCTTAATTCTTCTTGTTTTAAATTTTCAATCGACATATCGAGTCTTTCTAATTCAGAATTAAGTGAGTATGATTTTTCCCTCATGGGTGGTATCTTTATTTTTAGTTCTTCATACAAAGTGTTATTTCTTAATACTTCATTTTTTTGATCGTTAACTCTAAATTCTATTTCTTTTTTTTCAGTCTCTAATTCTTCAATGATTTTATTGACAGTCTCTCTTTTTACAAAAAAAACAGATGCCTCTGCATTTTTAATAAGTGTTGATATACTTCTAAATCTTTCGGCTTCTTTGGATTGTTTCTTTAGAATAGTTAATTGTTCTTCGTAAGTTTTAATAACATCTTCAACTCTTAAGAGATTATTTTCTGCACTTTTGATTTTGAGTTCAGCTTCATGTCTTCTTGCCTGCAAACCTAAAATACCTGCAGCTTCCTCTAAAACCATCCTTCTATCTTCAGGTTTTGCTTGAGTGATTGCGCCAATTCTACCTTGGCTAACTATAGAAGTAGATCTAGCTGAAGTAGATGCATCTGCAAACAATAACTGAACATCCTTTAATCTTACCTCTTTACCATTAATAAAAGAGCTTGACCCTTCACCTCTATAAATTTTTCTATTGATTTCAATTTCTTTAGCTTCATATTTTTTTTCTGAAGTTGTCCCCTCAATATTTAAATGAAGACTTACCTCTGCAAGATTCCACGAAGGCCTATTATCGGTTCCGGCAAAAATTAAATCATCAATTTCTTTACCTCTCAATTGTTTAGCCGAAACTTCACCTAATCCAAATCTAATTGCTTCGACAATATTTGATTTTCCACATCCATTAGGACCAACTATTCCAGTTAATCCAGGTTTAATTTCAATTTCAGTTGGCTCTACGAAAGATTTAAACCCTTTAATTGATAATTTTTCTAAGTTTAACAATTTATTTTTTTAATTTTTTTTTTATTATTTCTATAAATTTTGATCCAGACTGATTTCCTAAAAATTTTTCACCATTAATTAAAAATGTAGGTGTTGACTCAATTTTAAATTTTTCCTGAGCTTCAATTTGCTTGCCTAATAGCTTATTTTGCATTTCTTCACCTTCAATACATTGAAGTAATTCATTCTCCGAATGACCTAATTGAATAGCGTAATTGATAAGGCTATCTTCTACCTCAAAACGACTTTCAGGATCTGAACTTTTGTATAATTTTTTCCATACATCCTGTTGATCATAAACAATATCAGTAAATGTAGACCTATTATTCCCAATACAACTAGCAATTCTTGATGCATAAAAAGCAAAATAATCTAAAGGAAAATCAATTATATAATAATTAATATTGGAGATAATTTCAGAATTCTTAATTTCGGGCAAACTTTCATTATGAAAATCCCTACAGTATGAACAAGTAAAAGAAGAAAATTCTATAATATCTACGGCATTAGGGTTTTCAGAGGATATGAGAGGGATTTCACCTTTAATAAATTCCTTATAATTAATTTCTTCGGCATATAATGAACCAATTAAAAAAATTTGGATTATTAATATGATGCTATTTTTTTTCATTTTTAATTGATGAGTTAATTCTTTCGAAAATTGAACTCACCTCATTATCTTTTATATCATTTAATTCTGATTTATTAGTATTTTTTGATCTTCCTACATCATTTTCGTCATTTGATGTATTTTTTTTTAATTGATTTTCAAAAATATCCTGAAAAAAATTGAGCTTTTTCACTTTTATGCCTAAGCTTTGCTCCATTCTTAATATTATTTCGGGGAGTTGAGATCTCAACTCTAAAACTATAGAAGGGTCACAGGCTATCTCAATTGAGCAAGAATCAGATTTTTGGTCATAGGCTATGTTTTTTAAATTTGACTTATAAGTTAATTCTCTTCCTACGATCTTTTCCCAATCTTGAATAAGAAGTAGGTTTAATTTTAATTTTTTTTTATTAAGGTGATTAACTAAATGAAAAGCGACATCATCCAATTTGCTGAATTTCTTAAAAAAAGACATTTTACTAAAGAGATATTACTATGGTTTAAAAAAAATAATAGAAAGTTAATTTGGAGGAAAAAAAGATCACCTTACACTACTTATATTTCTGAAATTATGCTTCAACAAACCACTGTTGGCACTGTTGTAAAAAAATTCCCATTATTCATTAAAAAATATCCTGACTTTAAGTCATTTGCAAAATCTTCTGAAAAAGAATTATTAGTTTATTGGTCTGGACTTGGGTATTATCGAAGAGCAAGAAATTTATGGAATACTGTTAATATCATAAATACAGCTTATCAATTTAAAATTCCAAGCAAAAAAAACCTTTTGATGAATTTACCAGGAGTAGGAAGTTACACATCTTCAGCTATTAGAACTATAGGTTATAATATACCGGATACACCTGTTGATATTAACATTCAAAGACTTTTTTCAGGCCTATATGGTACTGATCTAAGTCATAAACAAATAGAGGAAATACTTGAATTTATTTGGCCTAAAAATCATAGCAGAGACTTTACGGAATCCTTAATGGATCTGGCTTCAGCTATCAAAAAAAATAATAACCTCAAAGTTAATGATTTAGATTTAAAAAAATATTTATTCGCTAAAAATCAAAAAAAAATCTATTTAATGAAAACAAAAAAAAAAATAATGAAAAACCTAAAGATAGATTTTCTTATTATGAAATATAAAAAGCAAATAGCATTTTTAAAAAAACCCAATTTAAGTTTTTTTAAAGGTTTTGAGCACCTGCCAAATAGTAAAGATCTAATAGTAAAAGAAATAATTAAGATGAATAAATTAAAAAAGACCCAAGTATTAAAATATATAATTACAAATCATAATTTACAAATTAGTATTTTTGAAATTCTATTAAATTTTAAAAATACTAATTTTAAATGGTATAATTCTAAAGAGCTTAAGGATCTACCTCTTCCTACTTTATATAAAAAAATTTTAAAATTAGTCTCTTAATTTGCTTCTTAGGACGTCAATTGATTCAAGTTTCTTATCTTTATTTTTGTAATGCCAATAATCCCATCCGTTAAAAGAAGTAGTTTTGTTAACTAAAGCTGCGATTTGATGAATTGATCCTCTTTTATCATCAATTCTAATAGATCCATCTGATTGTATAGTAGCCCTATGAGTATCTTTAATATTATAAAGAATTTCGCCGGGCTCCAGGTATCCTTCATGAACTAAGTTGCCAAAAGGTATTTTCTTTTTTGGGGTATCTTTTTCTAGTGGCTCTAAAACACTTGCATCAATTTGCTTTATTTCTTTAATTCTTTTTGTAGCTAATTCTACATATTCTTTATTTTGATCAAAACCTATAAAATTTCTTCCAAGATATTTAGCTGCAGCACAGAAACTTCCTGTTCCAGCAAATGGTTCTAGTAAGACATCCGATTCTGAAGAACACTGTGTGATAATTTTCTTCATTAAAGATAATGGTTTTTGAGTAGGGTGAGCTGTTTTATTTTCTTTATTTTTTAATCTTTCTTTGCCCGAGCAAATAGGGAACTCCCATATACTTCTTTCTTGTTTATCTTCATTTGCAGTTTTAAGAGCATGATAATTAAATTTATATTTTGATTCTTTTGATTTAGAGCACCAAAGTAATGTTTCATGAGCGTTAGTTAGTCTCGTTCCTCTAAAGTTAGGGAGAGGGTTTTTTTTAGACCAAATTACATCATTTAATATCCAGTAATCTAAATTTTGAAGAATAGAGCCAATTCTATATATATTATGGTAAGAACCTACCACCCATAAAGTACCGTCATCCTTTAAAACCCTTTTGCATTCTTTTAAATAGTTGTAAGTGAAAAGATCATATTCCTTATAGTCATTAAATTTATCCCATTCCTCTTCAACACCCTTAACGACTGAGTGATTAGGTCTGGTTAATTGCTTATTTAATTGGAGAAAATAAGGGGGATCAAGAAATATTAAATCCACAGACTTATCTTTAACTTTTTTAAATAAATCCTCACAGTTTCCTTGATATATTGTATTTAGTTTCATGAAATTGGAATCTTACATACTTATTGAATCAAAAATTAATATATTGAAAATACCTGTTGATATCTTTGGTTATAACTTATTAATAAACTGAGAAATAGGTTGATAAGTTTCTCGATGAAACTTACTGATGCCGAAATTTTTGATACTTTCAATGTGATTTTTAGTTGGGTAACCAGCATTTTTATGCCAAAAAAATCGATTATCATACGTATGCAATTTATTCATTAAGTTATCCCTAAAGCATTTTGCTATTATTGAGGCTGCAGAAACTTGTGCAAATTTATCATCAGCTTTAATGACAGCTTTTATATTAAGATTTTTTAAATCATCGGGAATAAAGATACCATCTATTATAATTTTGTCAGAATTTTGATAAATTTTCTTCACTGAAGAGCTCATGCACCAAAGAACTGTTTTATGAATATTATATTTTTCTATAATTTTTTTTTTCCCAAATGTAATAGAATAATTAGCATCACCTTGGAGCTTTAATTTTTTTAATTCTTCATAAATTAACTCTCTCTTTTTTTTTGATAATTTTTTAGAGTCCCGTAGTTCATAAGGAAAATTTTTAAAAATGTCATCAGTAGATTTAAAAGCACAAATAATAGCGCTTCCCACAAGAGAACCTCTGCCAACTTCGTCAACACCAATAATATTATTTTTCATTTAATCTTGGAATTAACTCAATAAAATTACAAGGTTTATGCCTTATATCTAATTGATAATATAATATTTGCTCCCAAGCATCTTTTACTGCAGAAGTTGAACCCGGTAAGCAAAATACATATTTTTTATTTACTAAAAATGCAGTAGATCGTGATTGTATCGTTGATGTTCCAATTTTTTTATAACTTAAATATCTAAATAGCTCTCCAAATCCAGGTATTTCAATTTCTGAAATATCTTTAATAGCATCAACTGTATTATCTCTACCAGTTAATCCGGTTCCACCAGTTGTGATGATAACATCTATGGAGCTATCATTGCTAAGTTCTCGTAGCGTATCTTGAATTAAACTTACATCATCTTTAATAATTTCATACTTTATGACGTTATGTCTTTTTTCAAAAATTGATTTTTTTAAATAATTACCAGATTTATCATTATCAATATTTCGGGTATCAGAAACAGTTACGATAGCTATGCCTATTTGTTGGAATTCAATTTTTTCATCAATCATGACTTAGTATTATAGTATTAGTTTCAACTAATTGTTTAGCATAATCTTGAGATTTGTTATTCAGATATTCATATATAATTATATTAGTTAGCACTCTTTCTACAAACAACCTAGTCTCTCTAGAGGGTATGGATTCTATTAGTAAAAAACTATCATTGTTGTACATGATTTTTTTGGACCATTTTGAAAAATTACCAGGACCAGCATTATAAGAAATTAATGTTTTTAATAAATCCCCTTGGATATAATCGATCGACAATAATGATTTTATATACTTTGTGCCAACATCTAAGTTTATTGATGGATCAAATAAAAGCCTCCTATTCCCAATAAAATCCTTTGTTCTATCCATCATCTTGGCTGTAGAAGGAAGAACTTGCATAAGGCCATAAGCGCTTTTTCCGCTTTTAGCAAAAGGGCTAAATTGAGATTCCTGTCTCACTACACCCATAACAAGATTTTTATCAAGATTATTTATATTGAAATTATCCATCCATTTTGGGGAAGGGTAGAGTAAATTTATATCTGCACCTTCTCCAAATAATAATTTTGTAGTTTTGACTTGCAGAGAACTCAAGTCATTGTTTATAGCGAAACCTAAAATAATTTTCTTAAAAGTTTCATTGGAGGTTTTTTGAGCCCTATCGAGTTCAAATTCAGCTATACCAATTTCATTGATTTCTAATAATGCTTCTATCCTTTGACCGAATTTAGTAGCAGAAAACTGCTTATAATTTTGATTAAGTTCATCAAATTCCTTGCCATTATTTACATCAATCGGCTTGTTAATGATAAAGCAGGATAAAAGAGAATAAAGAGTATAGGGTTTTGAACATGCTATTTCTAATGCTCCAATTGATGCCTTCATAAAATCTGCTTTATTTTGCATTTTAGAGGAGGATATAAATGACCAATATGCTCCGGCTGAACGGAGCCAGTTATTATCAGAAGTTTTAGATAAGATTAAAAAGCTTTTTGAGGATTTCTCAAATTCATTCATTCTATAATGAGCAAGTCCTTTTATCCATAGACCATCTGGGTAAGGAGCTTTAATGAAAGAATCATTTTCTAGTGTCTTAATAGCTTTATCATCTAAGTTTGCTAAGTAATATCCATTAGCAATTTTAGAGAGAAGAAAACTTCTTTCATAGTCAGACAAAATTTTATTATTTTGATTGAGATATTCAAGAGCTCCAGTAGGCCAACCTTTACCCACTCTAGATCTTATAGTGTTATATATTGATATCTTTTGGGAGTAGTTTTTCTTTGTAAAAATTTTTCTCGTAATGGTTAAGTTGACATTTTTTTCATTTTTTAATTTAGTAAGATATTTTTTTTCTAAAATTGGAGAAGATGATTTTTTTGGACTTTTGCTACCCTTAGGCATTCTTTTGACACTAAGTTTATATATTCTTCTGGATTCATAATGGTCATTATATTCATTAAGCCAATGTTTTAATTCTAAAAACGAAGATCGGTGTTTTGTTGGATGAAGTAGCTTCAGCGCTTCCACATGTCCTAATAAAATGTTGTTATCTAATTTAGCAATATTGATTTCACCATTTTTAAAATCACCATTTCTATATTGATCAAAAATTTTAAAATATAAATTTTGATCTCTTTGATTGAGAATTTCCGAATGAATTGAGTTGGTATAAAATATAATAATTATTAAAAGAAATTTAAACATTACCCACCTATTTGTGCTCTAATATCTTTTAAATCTTGCCATGCATCTTTTTTGAGATCGGGGTTATTGATAAGCATTTTAGGTTCATATAGTACTCTAGTTTTTTTTGGCACAGTATCGCTTGGTGTATTGAAGTCAAACCATTTACCTCTCAAAGACATGGATGATAAATCTGAAGCTAATAGCATTTTAATTGTAAAGTTACCAAGAATTATTAAGTATTTTGGATTTAATAATTCTATAAGTTTGTAATTCATCAGCTGGTTAAAAAGATTAAAATCCTCATTATCTTTAAAGGCTTCTAATTGTCGTGGTATAAATGAAACTAAAGATATGTCGCTTCTAGACATATTAATCCCATTAATCATTTTATCAAAAAGAATACCCTCATCCCCATCAATAATTTTATCATCTCCTATATTACAGTAGCTATAAAGAAAAAGAATTTTGGAGTTTATGTTACCCTCAACAAGTGTTAATTCACCGGTAGGCACCTTAAGTGATTTGCTGACTAAAAATTCTTTAATTATCAGTACCAAATCATTAATATTATGAGCATCATAAGGGTTAATAGAGGTTTTATTTTTATTTAGTAATGGTTTTGATTCGATGAATTCATCCTTATCTGAGGTAGTTATAAATTCTTCAATATTCATTAATTCCATTAGGATATTTTTTTGATAGTCTTGATTATTCATGAGGCATCAAACTAGCAAATTTATTACAATCTTAATAGTCTATGTTTCTTCCTTTTTATTGCCCTTGGGTCTTAATGCATCTATTAACAATAATCTACTAAGTTCAATTCATGCTGAAAGTAGCAATGACTATTACACATGGAGTGAGTTAGAATTAAATAAGAAATTTACTGAGTCCGAGGAAAGCTATATTTTAAAAAAAGTAATAGTAAGAGATTGGGATTTAAATAAATTGCCCTCAAAATCACCTGACTTTCTCAATAATGCACTCAAAGGCCTTGTAAATTTAAGTAAAAATAAGTGTGTAAATATTATTTTTAGTAATCAAAATCTTCAATCCTTTGAAGTTTCATTTTTGCAAACTTTTAATGCTTGGCAAATACAATGTAAAAACAAAAAAATGACAACTAACTCTAGATTACAATTCGAAAAACATATTAACCAAATTGATCCTAATTTTTCTAATATTTTAGAATTCAATAAATTGGCTTATTTATATTTTAATGATCAAAAAGAAGTCTTCAAGGATATTTACAAGCAAGTAAATTTTGAAAAAGCTAATTTTATTAGTATTAATTTTAGAGAAATTTATTTTTTAAAAAAAATATTAAAAGAATACGAAATTGATAGTGAAAATTTTAATTTATTTATTAATAAATTTTATAGTTTACTCGGCGATGAGCTTCTAGCATCATATTATCAAATTGAAAGTTTCCAAGAGTTGGTATTTGAGCAAGCTTACCAACTATCAAATTACTATAAGACAATGGGCAGATATCAAGATTCTTTAGCTTTATTGTCGATTTTAAGTGAAATCGATTCTAATAATAAAGATCATTATCTCATTCAAAAATATGATCTCATGCTCAACTTATCAAGAAATGAAAAGATATTTATCTTGTTAAAAGAATTTCATTCTGAAGTTGAGATATTTAATTTTATGAAGCATAAGCTATATTTACAATACGCCAATTCCTTTAATATAGATAAGCAGCAAATAATGGATTATTTTTATTCCATAAGTGATAATTTTGAGACTGACTTGAAGTTAAATTTAGCTTTTGAAGTCTCAAGTTTCCTTTATTCTGAATATAACTTAACTGAATCTTTAGCGTTTTTGGAAGAGTGTTGTTTTGAATCGATCAATAATTCTCAGTCAGTAGAATATATATTTAGATATGGAGCATTATTAGAAGAATCAAAAAGAATACCTGAGGCTGAACAATTCATTACAAAAAGTATTGAGTATTCAGGCAATAATCCAAGTCCTATTATACTAAATTATTTAGCTTACCTTTGGGTTGAAATGGATAAAAATTTAGATATTTCCGAAAATATGTTAATCAAAGCTGTTTCAGATACTGATGCTAATAATGGCGCCATCCTTGATAGCCTAGGTTGGTTATATTATAAAAAAAATAATCTAGATATTGCAGAAAAATGGATTCATGATGCTTATATTTTAGAACCGGCTGAACCAGAAATTATCGATCATTTATCACAGGTATATAAGAAACAAGGTAGAAAAAAAGAGTCTCAATATCTGGATGCTAAAATTTTAAATTTTCATAAAGATTATTTTAAGTTCGAACAAGTATTAAATAGAAATTATGAAGACTAAATTTAAAAGTTACTCTAAAATTAATACTGATCTTAAGGTTATGGGTTATTTAAAAAAACCTAAAAAACATAAATTAAAATCTAGTGTTGCCATTTTAAAATTAGCAGACGATATTCATATAACCAAAAGTAAAAAAAATAATATTTTATATATTGATGGTATTTCAAAAAGAAAATTAATCATTAAGAATGATATTATTGGTAAAACTATAAAATTCTTTGATAAAAAATATTATACGAAGACGAGCTTATCTATAAAAATCGTTAAATTTATTCCTATTGGCTATGGTCTTGGAGGAGGATCTTCTAATGCAGCGGTTGTTTTAAAATATTTGTATAGTCTGCATTCTATAACTGACAATAATTTTAATTATGATTCTCATCTAATAGGGTCTGATGTTTCTTTGTTTAAAGACAATTTCCCTAAAATAATTGATGGTATATCTTCCGTGAAAATTAAAATTAAGCGTAACTATAGTTGGAAAAAGATATACTTACTCTTACCATCAAAAAAAAACCCAACAGAAAAAATTTTCTCTTTGTATAATAATGACAAGAACAAATCTTTTTTATTTAAAAATATGACAAATAATGAGCTATTAGTTCCTGCAATGAATTATAATAGAGAGATGAAAGAGATAATTTTATTATTAAATAAAAATCATAATCTATTCTTAAAATATGGAATGACTGGGAGTGGGTCTGGAGTTTTCATTATTTTTAGAGGTAATTCACAAAATAGATCTTTTTTTAATGAATTTAAAAGCCTTTTTCCTCTTGCATCAATTGAAAAATCAGAATATTTCAGTTAAGTTCATGTATCTTGATGGGGCGTAGCCAAGCGGTAAGGCACCGGGTTTTGATCTCGGCATGCGTAGGTTCGAATCCTACCGCCCCAGCCAAAGAAAAAAAAATATTATTAAATCACAAATGAGTAGTTCATTAATTTATTCTCTTA
Organism: uncultured Alphaproteobacteria bacterium; assembly: GCA_963926395.1. GTDB lineage: Bacteria > Pseudomonadota > Alphaproteobacteria > HIMB59 > HIMB59 > HIMB59. The sequence goes on along the minus strand of CAWUWX010000019.1, from coordinate 60,643 downwards.
GAGAGGCATATATCAGTTACAGTAAAAAAGAAATTTTTACTGATTTAACCTTTAATTTACAGCGTGGTGAACTTATAGCTCTCGTTGGTAAAAATGGAGTAGGTAAATCAACATTAATGAATGTTATTTCTGGTAAGCAGGATATTGACCAAGGAGAAGTTTGGTCTCCTGAAGGGCTTCAATTATCTTATTTTAATCAAGATTTTCATTTTATTAATGAGGATCAGACAATTGAGAACGAATTAAGCAAACTGTTTAAAGACGAGAATGAATATTATAAAATTGATATATTCTGCGAAAATCTATTTTTAGATAAAACTAAAAATATCAAAACTTTATCCGGAGGTCAAAAAAGACGGGTAGGTCTGATTAAATCTTTAATTGTTGATTCTGATATTTTATTACTTGATGAACCTACAAATCATTTAGATCTAGAGTCAATTGTTTGGTTGGAAAATTATCTCAAAAATTATAATGGAGCAATTCTGTGTGTCAGTCATGATAGGCAGTTTTTGAATAATTTTACAAATAAAGTTTTTTGGTTAGATAGGGGCAATTTAAAAGTAAGCCCTAAGGGTTTTAATAATTTTGATCAATGGTCTGCTGATTTGCTTGATCAAGAGGCACGAGAATTAAGAAACCGAAAACAATTTGTTAATATTGAGACAGAGTGGGCGAGTAGGGGAGTTAAAGCGAGAGTTAAAAGAAATATTAAAAGAGTTCAAAGAGCTAAAGAATTAAAACAGCAATTAGAGAATGACGTCTCTTCATATAAAAGAGCAATTGCAAAAATTAAAACTAAAGCAATCACAGCATCTGATAATGAGGCAAAATCAATTATAGAGTTTTATAATACTTTTCTTTCTTATAAGTCGCCATCTGCAAAAATTATTTTAAAAGATTTTACTTTTAAAATTGCAAAGAATGATCGAATAGGAGTGTTAGGAAATAATGGGACTGGCAAGTCAAGTTTTCTAAAAATTTTAGTTGGAGAATTGGAAGTGGATAAAGGAACGGTGAAAGTTAAAAAAGATTTAGAATTTTCTTATTTTGATCAAATGAGAAATGATCTTAAAGACGAATTTCCTATAAAAAAAATATTAGTTCCTAATGGTGGAGATTATATAAAAGTTTATGGCAAAGAAAGGCATGTGTGTAGTTATCTCAAAGATTTCATGTTTGACCCTTCAAAAGTTAATGAAACTGTAGGAACTCTATCGGGGGGACAGAAAAATAAACTATTATTATCTAAAGTTTTAGCTAATCCAAAAACGGGCTTAATACTAGATGAGCCCACAAATGATTTAGATATAGAAACCTTAGATTTATTAGAAGAAATGCTAGTTCAATACAAAGGTACCTTACTCATAGTATCTCATGATCGAGACTTTTTAGATCAGACGGTTAACAAAATTTTATTTTTTGAGGGAGACGGTGAGGTGACATTTTTCAATGGCGGATATAGTGATTTCCTTCAATATCAAACAATCCTAGAGGAAGAAAAAAAATTAAATAATACAATCGTAAATAACAATACATCTAAATCAAAAAGGGATTCAAACGGAAAAAACAAAAAAAAATTAACGTATAAATTAGAATATGAATTAGAGAAAATTCCTTCAAATATTGATCAATTACATCTAGATATTAAAGATATAGAAGAACAATTAAGTAAGCCCGATCTTTATAAACTAGATAAAGATTTATTTATTGATTTAACCAAGAATCTTCAGGATTATAATGCTAAATTAGAAAGCTCTGAAGAAAGATGGGTAGAGTTAATGAGTATGAAAAGTGAAGAGTAACTTCAAATTAGCTGTTAATCAATATATCGATACTTTTAACTTGGACTTAATATTTGAAAAAATTTTAGTACCTAAAAATCAAATTTTTTTTATAGGGGGAGTTTGTCGATCAATCATTTTAAATAACTTTAATAATTACGATATAGATTTAGTAGTACCTAAAATTAATGATGAAACTATAGAGTCGCTTAAGGATAATTTTGAAATAAAATTAAACCATAATTATAAAAATATTTCTTTTAAGCTTAATGATTTAGAAGTTCAAATCAGTTCTTTCCGTAAGGATATTAGTAATTATGGAAGACACGCTAAGGTAGAATTAGCTGAAACTATTGATATAGATTCAGCAAGAAGGGATCTAACATTTAATGCTATTTATATAAACCTTTTAGGTGAAGTGACAGATTTTTATTCGGGCGAACAAGATTTATTAAACTCTCAATTGAGATTTCTTGGGAATCCGGTTGAACAGATTCAAGAGGATTATTTAAGAGCAATTAGATATATAAGATTTCTTTCATTATTTAATAAGCCTGCTTCAATTCAAATAGATATTGAAGCAATTAAAATGTTATCTAAAAATATTATAGATTTTGTGAAGCCTAATAAAATTAAACAAGAGATGCTCAAAATAAAAAAAATGGAATTTCCGAATAATTCTTTACAGTTTATAAATCAAAATAAAGAACTAGTGTTTTTAAATGATTTTTTAAATTAATTGTCTTGAGATTTCAGTAGTTATTACGGCAACTGAAGTTGCTAAGTTTAAAGATCTCGTATTTTTTTTCATGGGAATAGTAATTTGAAATTTAATTTCATCATGTATTTTTTTTGGTAATCCTGCGGTTTCTTTCCCAAAAATGACAATATCCTTTTTTTGAAATTTAAAATCATAAAAACTTTTTCTAGTTTTAGTAGTAGCTATGATAACTCGAGATTTGTTAGAATAGCTGAAATCAATAAAATTTTCCCAATTTTCGTGCCTAATTAAATTACAATGTTGCATATAATCCATTACGGCACCGCGAAATCTCTTATCTGTGAATGAGAAGTTTAAAGGGTTAATAATATGAAGGGGGAAACCCAGGCATGCTGAAGTCCTGATTGCTACAGCAACATTTTGGGGCATATCTGGCTGATAGAGGCAAATTTCAAATTTATGCGTCATGATGACTACTACTTATGCTATATCTTCCTAATAAAATATTTTAATCATATTAATATTATAATTATGTCAGAAAATAATAAACCAAGAAGAGATTTTATAAAATTAGCGTCAATGACCTTAGGTGGTGTTGGTGCCGCAAGTCTTGCAATTCCTTTTATTAGTTCAATGCAACCCGGTAAAGACGCTTTAGCTCTGGCTTCTACAGAAATAGACTTAACTCCTATACCTGAAGGTGAGAGCCTCACAGTAGTTTGGAGAGGAAAACCAGTTTTTATTAGGCATCGTTCCCAAGAAGAAATTCAAATTGCTCAAGAAACTAAAATTGAAGATTTAATTGATATTGAGGAAGATTCAGTAAGAGTACAAAATGATAAGTGGCTTATTGTATTAGGAGTTTGTACACATTTAGGATGTGTTCCTTTAGGACAAAAAACAACAGACTCAAAAGGTGATTATGGAGGATGGTTCTGTCCTTGTCATGGCTCTCATTATGATACTTCAGGTAGAATTAGAAAAGGCCCAGCCCCAAAAAATTTAGAAGTTCCACCATATGTTTTCCTTAGTGAGAATAGAATAAAGATAGGATAGTAAAAAATGAGCTCTAACGATCCACACGGTTATAAAAAAAATCTTAGTTCTCCATACACAGGAGTAAAGGGGTGGATTGATTCCAGATTGCCCCTAATAAGAATGATGGAAGCGGAATACCTAAAGTTCCCAGTTCCTAAATCTTTGAATTACTTTTGGTCTTTTGGTGGAATAGCTATGTTTTGTTTAATAGGTTTAATTTTATCAGGGATTTTTCTTGGAATGCACTATAAGCCTTCAGCGGCAGAGGCATTTAATTCCGTAGAAAGAATTATGAGAGATGTCCAGTTCGGTTGGTTAGTTAGATATCTGCATATGAACTTAGCTTCTTTCTTTTTTATAGCTACTTACATCCATATATTTAGAGCACTTTATTTTGGTTCTTATAAGGCCCCGAGAGAATTAGTTTTTATTTTTGGTATGTTGATGTTTCTTTTAATGATGGGTACAGCCTTTTTAGGTTACACATTACCTTGGGGGCAAATGTCTTACTGGGGTGCCACAGTTATAACAAATCTATTCTCTGCAATACCTGTAGTAGGGGATGCTATTCTACTTACCTTGCTGGGTGATTTTACTGTGAGTGACGCTACTGTTAACCGATTTTATGTACTTCATTGGTTGCTAGCTTTTGCAATAGTGGGCCTAGTAGTTTTTCATGTAATTACTTTGCATATGACTGGTTCTAATAACCCTACTGGAATGGAACCGCAAAATTGGGATGAGACTTTAAGTTTTCATCCTTACATGACGATTAAAGATACTAAAGCAATGGTTTTATTTTTCATACTTGTTGCATTTATTCTTTTCTATTACCCAAATATTATGGGACATAGTGATAACTATATCAGAGCTAACGCATTAGTAACTCCTGCTCATATTGTGCCTGAATGGTATTTTTTACCTTTTTATGCAATCTTAAGAGCTATTCCTGACAAGTTAGGTGGAGTTTTAGCTATGTTTGGATCTATTGCCGTACTTTTTATACTGCCATGGCTCGATACATCGAAAGTAAGATCTTGTTTGTATAGACCTATTTGGAGAATTTGCGTATTGCTCTTTGCTTTAAATTTCTTTGTTTTAATGTACATGGGAGCAAAACCAGCTTCAGATCTTTATGTTCTAATATCTAGAATAGGTACAGCATACTGGTTTTTATTCTTTTTAGTTCTAGCTCCACTAGTTGGTTATCTGGAAACCCCTAGACAGCCCGTTACCATTTCAAATTATATTAGAGACAAAAAGGCATAATATTAAAAATGATTAAAAAATTTCTTTTAATAATTTTATTTATAAATTTTTATACTTTTACATTTGCCGCTGAATCAAAAATTGAAATACCAAAGTATGACTGGTCTTGGAAGGGGTTTTTTGGAACTTATGACAGATCAGCTGCTCAAAGAGGTTTTAAGGTATATAAAGAAGTCTGTTCTGGTTGCCATTCTATGAATCTATTATCATATAGAAATCTAGAAGACCTTGGTTTTAGCAAACAGCAAATTAAAGTTATAGCTTCAGATTCTCTGGTAGAAGACGGACCTAATGAAGAGGGAGAGATGTTTGAAAGAGATGCTATTGCCTCTGATAGATTTGCAGATCCTTATCCAAATGATAACGCTGCAAGAGCTGCCAATAATGGAGCATACCCTCCCGACTTATCTTTAATTGTAAAAGCTCGTCCTAAAGGAGCTGATTATATAAAAGCATTGTTGATGGGCTATGTGGAAGCACCTCAAGGAGTTATTGTTCCTGAGGGGATGTACTATAATGCTTATATGGAAGGCCATCAAATTGCGATGCCAGCACCACTTTTAGACGGATCGATAGACTATGATGACGGAACGGAACCAACTTTAGATCAGCTTGCTACAGACGTAACTACATTCATGGCTTGGGCAGCTGAACCTTATCTTGAAGATAGAAAGAGATTAGGAGTTAAAGTAATGTTATTTCTATTAGCTCTTTTTGTTTTAACTTATATTTCTAAAGAAAGAATTTGGAGAAACGTTAAATAAATTATTTAATTAAACGTTAAATAAAAAGTGCATCACATCACCATCTTTAACAATGTAGTCTTTGCCTTCTAATCTTAATTTACCTTTTTCCTTTGCTCCCTGTTCCCCTTTATAAGCAATAAAATCTTCAAATGAAATAGTTTCCGCTCGAATAAATCCTTTTTCCATATCTGAGTGAATAGTTCCAGCTGCTAATGGAGCAGTATCGTTCTTAACTATAGTCCAAGCCCTAACTTCTTTTTCACCTGCTGTAAAAAAATTAATATAGTTTAAAATCTCATAACCTTTTCTGATGACTCTTTTAAGGCCTGTTTCTTTTAATCCTAAGCTTTCCAAGAATTCTTGTTTTTCTGATTCCTCTTGTATTTGTGAAATTTCAGATTCTATTTTAGCGCTGACTATTAAAACTTCAGAACCTTTTTCCTTAGCATAATCTTCAACTATTTTAGTATAATTATTCCCATTTTGAGCAGATGATTCATCTACGTTACAGATAAAGACAACAGGTTTTGTGGAAATTAACTTATATTCCTCAAGATGAACTAGTTCTTCAATTGATAATGTAGTTAAAAGACTTTTACCTTCAGATAAATCGTCTATGGATTTCTTTAAAATCCCTACTTTCTTTTTCTCATCATCATTTTTGGGAAACTTTTTTATTTTTTGATAATTTCTATCTAATATTTCTATATCAGAAAGTGCGAGCTCAGTTTCAATGATTCCTATATCTTGAATAGGGTCAATTCGATTTTCAACGTGCTGGATATCATTGTCATCAAAGCACCTCACGATATGAAATAAGGCATTTACAGATCTTATATGAGTTAAAAAAGCATTACCTAATCCCTCTCCCTTAGAAGCTCCTTTAACTAAACCTGCTATATCAACTATTTCAAAAACTGCTGGAATTACTTTTTCTGGTTTAGCTATTTCAGTAATATCTCTTAATCTGTCGTCAGGAACTTTTACTAATGCGCTATTAGGATCTATAGTTGCAAAAGGGTAGTTTGCAGCAAGTGCCTGCTCATTTTCGCATAAAGCATTAAATAAAGTCGATTTACCAACATTAGGCAATCCTATAATTCCACATTTCATTTTATCAAATCCCCAAGTTTGAAAGATGTTTATTTAAAAATATTTGAGAAAAATTTAAATAAATGATTTCAAAAATTCCGTAAATAATTTTAATTTCTTTCTGTTTAAAGTTTCCTAGTACGTGCTTTGTTACTTTATTTTTATCTCCAGGATGATCAATACCTATTCTTAATTTACAATAATTAGTTCCAATATTTTGAGAAATACTTTTAAGGCCATTATGTCCTGCATTTCCACCACCTTGTTTTAACTTCACAAATCCTAAAGCTAAATCAAGTTCATCGTATAAAACTATGAGTTCACTTAAATCAAAGTTGCTGACAGTTTTAAGACTTAAAGCACCTTTACCAGATTCATTCATGTAAGTTTCTGAGATTGCTATTTGAAAATTCTCCCCATCAATAGAAAATTTATTGGATAATTGATAATTTTTAAATTTTTTAGTTTTAAGTTCTAATTTTTCAATTAAATAGTGCCCAAGCATCAATCCAACACTATGACGATTTAACTTATGTTTGAGGGTAGGGTTACCGATACAATAAAGAGTATGCATGCGAAAAAGTAATTTCTATTACTCTGCTGCCTTATCTTCTTTCTTTTCTTCTGCTTTCTCATCAGTGGCTGCTTCTTCGGTTGCTCCTGCTTCAGGTGCCGCAACTTCCTCAACCTTAGGAGCTTGGATAGTTGACAACATGAAATCTCTGCCAACAATAGTAGGTTTCATTCCTTCACCAAGTTCAACTGAGCTTAATCGGATATCATCGCCAACTTCTTTTCCTTCTAAATCAATTTCAAATTTTTCAGGAATATTATTTGCTAAACAGCTAAGTTCTATTTCTCTTCTTACTACATTAAGAACTCCACCCTGTTTTAAACCTGGTGACAGTTCTTGATTGATAAATTCTATTGGAATCGATACAACAATTCTTGTCTTATCGTCAACTCTTTGAAAATCGACATGAATAGGGAAGTTTTTAACTTTATGTCTTTGAATACTTTTTACGACTACAGCTTCTTTTGTACCATCAATATCTAGTTCAAAAACTTTTGAGTAGAACTGGCCTTCTTCGAATCTTTTTTTAAGGGTTATATTATGAACAGAAACCATTTTTGGCTCAATTTTACCGCCATATATAATAGAAGGAACCATTCCTTCTTTAAATACAGGACTAGTATTTCCCTTTATTCTATTTTTAGCAGGTATGCTTCCACTGATTTTCATAGATGCAGTTTATATATTAATTTCAGGATTTAATCAAATAATGATGAGATAGACGTCTCATTATTTATACGCATTATTGCCTCACCAAATAAGGGGGCTACTGATAAAAATTTCATATTTTTTGGGACTTCGAATATAGGTTTGATAGAGTTAGTGCAAACCATTTCTTCAATAACAGAGCTCTGAATGTTATCTAGAGCCTTACCTGAGTAAACTCCATGAGAGCAGTACCCGTAAACCTCGGTTGCTCCCTTTGCTTTGAGTGCTATAGCTGCATTACAAATAGTTCCTCCGGAATCAACTAAATCGTCAATAATTATACATTTCTTACCTTCCACATTACCAATAACGTTCATAGCGGCTGATACACCTGGGGCATCTCTTCTTTTGTCAATAATTGCAAGATCTGCGTCTAGTTTTTTTGCAAATGATCTAGCTCTCATTACTCCGCCAACGTCTGGAGAGACAAAAACTAAATTATCAGATCTTTTATTATCAATTATATCTTTAGTAAATAAAGGTTGGGCATATAAGTTATCAAGAGGGATATCGAAAAAACCCTGAATCTGGCCGGCATGAAGATCCATAGTTAAGACTCTATTAGCTCCAGCTGTTGTTATCAGATTTGCTACCATTTTAGCTGAAATTGGAGTTCTAGGGCCTGTTTTTCTATCTTGCCTGGCATATCCAAAGTAAGGAAGAACTGCTGTAATTCTTGAAGCAGAACCCCTTCTTAAGGCATCAATTGTAACTAATAATTCCATTAAATTGTCATTAGCAGGAAATGAGGTTGATTGGATGATAAAAACATCCTCTCCTCTTACATTTTCATGAATTTCAACAAAAATTTCTTTATCTGAAAATTTTGTGATTGTAGCATCGGCTAATTTTATCTTGATATAGTCAGCAATCTCTTTGGATAAATCATGATTGCTATTTCCTGAAATAATTTTCATTTAGTATTATGTTTATACATAGAATAATTATTTATTCCAAACTATTTTATAGCAACTAGGCTTAGATTTCTCCCATAATCAGAATATTTTCTGTGTTTAGATTGCCTGTAACTAAAATAATTAACATCCAAGTAGGTATTTTTTTTATAATCTTTGATAGATCTAATATCTTGATTTTGCAAAATATTAGTGGCAAATTTTGGAAGGTTAAAATAAAGCCTATTTCTTCTTAAGGAGGAGTAGGGGTTGGTCTTTGGAAGCTTAAAATTATTTAAAAAATCATAATTTACTTCATATGAGTATTTCCTAATGCAAGGACCTATAACGACATTTATAGAACTAACAGAACTTCCGATAAGAATCATTTTTTCAATAGTTTTTTCTATTATTCCATTAGAAAGTCCTTTCCAACCCGCATGACAAATTCCAATATTATAATTTTCATTATCAAAAAATATTAAAGGAATGCAGTCAGCAGTTGTGATTCCTAAGATTAGATTACTTGAATTCGTAACTAGTGCATCAGCATTACCTTTATTATCTGATTCCTTGTTGATTATTAGGCAGTTATTACTGTGAGATTGGTGAGGTATAACCAATACCCTATTTAAAAAATTCATTTTATTTTTAGCATAATCGATATTTTTTTTGATTAGCTCAGGATTGTCTTTGGAAAATTTTCCACAATTAAGACTTTTATATATCCCTTTGGAGAAGCCATAATTTTTAGAAAAAAACTTAAAATTTATTCTGTTCTTACTATTCATAATTTTTCACATTAAAATTTTTAAAAACTAATCCCATTTGACCATCTTCGCTCCCCGTTAATAAATCTTTAATAATTTTATTTTTAACATCAGTTGAATTGTTAAAAAAACTTGAAGCATATTTTTTAATAAAATCAGATTGAGAAACTATTTCAGAATTATGAGGAGAAAATAATTTCTTTAGCCTACTAAAATCAACTGAAAATGAATAATCGACACCCTCAAAAGATTCAAATAAATCTATTTTTTTATGTTCTCTTAATGCTCTAAGGGAACTTTTTTTAGAGTATTCAGTGTACCCATAGTCATTTGTTGTAAAAAAAAATTTATTAATTTTGCTATGAAGATTCCGAATGAAAAAATCTATAAGGGAAGAATGCTCTAATATATCATTTTCTTTAAAGTCAATAAATTCAAAATCTTTCTTTATGTATTCTGATGGAATTGAGCTTAGAGTATTTAAAAGGTAATGGTTTTTTTCTTTAGTGATAAAAATTTCAGAAAATTTATTATTTTTATAAATATATTGTTTATGTCCAAATGCATCTAAAAATTCATTAGAGTAAATGAAGACTATAAATTCATCCTCAATCGAAAAATCATTAATATCAGAAATAATTGAGAAATTTGGAAGTTTATTAAATTTTTGTAGTTGTTTAGTGAAATAGGAACTTTTTTCCAAAAATGTTGTACTTAAAATTTCAATTCCATTATTATTCATCTGTTCGAGAATATCATATGTTAAATACCCATTACCTGGGCCAAGTTCTAATAAATGAACCTTCTTGATACCTGGATTTTTATTAATAAATTGGTTAAATAGAGCAATTCCAAATAGAGATGATATTTCAGGAGATGTTACAAAGTGCCCTTTGATACCAATTTTATCTTCCTCTTCATAATTATAAAATCCTGATGTTTTATGGAAATTTGATATTTGCACAAAATCTTGAATGCTAATCTTTTGAAAAGCATTTAAAACTTTGTTTATTTCTTGTTGTACAGACATTGAAATGTAATCACTAAGCCAAGTATTAAGATGGGTATACTTAGAATTTGAGCAACTGTAAAATAAGTAAAAATAAATCCGATGTGAATATCAGGTTCTCTAATAAACTCAATCATAACTCTAACTAATGCATAATTAATTAAAAAAAGACCAGTTACTAAACCTGTTTTTGCTCTAAAAAAAAAGTAAATTATATTTAGCACAATAAAAGGCAAGATGCCCTCTAGTAGGGATTCATAAATCTGAGATATATGCCTATAAAAATCTTCATTAGGATACCTCACGCTAATCATAAAATTAGTCTCTCTTCCTAATAACTCTTTATTTAAAAAATTAGCAATTCTACCCAAACCAATACCTACTGGAGCAGTTAAGCAGATTAGATCCGCTACTTTAAATAAAGAAATTTTATGTTTATTGATAAAATAAATAACACTTAATAGACACCCAATAAAAGCTCCATGAAAAGACATCCCCCCCTCCCAAATCTTAATAATCGATAAGGGATTGGAGAAATAATAATTTATATTATAAAAAAAAATATATCCTAATCTTCCACCTATAATGATACCTAAAAAATTATAAAAAAATAAATCTTCGAAAGTTTTTGAGTTTAAATTAAATAATTTTAAATTTTTCTTACTAAACCAATAAAAATATAAAAAACCAAAAATATAAGATAAGCTATACCACCTGATGTCGAAACCTAAAATTGATAAAGCAACTGGTGAGAATAAATCTGGATACTCAAACATTAATCAAAATAATATTACAGAATTTATCTCTAATAAGGATAAACTTTTAGTCAAGTTAGTGAGGTTTATTGACCTTAGTTTTGAAGCTTTAGAAGTATTTAAGGATATAAAGTCAGATTTTCATAAATTATCACCATTAATTAAGAATATTAAAAAATAACTGTTGATAAACATAAATTATTAACATTATAACACTATATGTAGTGGTCATAATTGTTCAATATTGATATATATAGTGTATGAAATACAAAGATGTTGATTCTTCTCCTCTTAGAATTGTTGCAGAAGTCTTTAATATAAAAAATATTAATGATAAATCAGCTTTTAATAAATCTGATATTTCGCTTTTAACTGAAATTAGTGACAAAAAAGTAATATTAGAATTTAATTGGATAGAAGATCTAAATTTTATGGTCTCTTCTTTTATAATAGAAGACTTCGACCAAAACATTCTATATCAACAACTAAATCAAATTAACAACAGTTTAATTATAGGAAATTTAAAACAAAAGAATAACAAATCAATAGTGTATAAGCATACTTTACCTCTCAGTACTAAAAATGAACAAGTATTTATAAAAAAATATTTAGAAGATCTTTTGTCTGAATTTAATCATTTAGTTACTATTCTTCTTAAAAGAGCTACTTCAAATACCCATTCATCAATTGATGGTAAAAATAAAATAGTTGGCCACGCTTAAAAAAACAATTTTATTTATTGGCTTTGGCAATATGGCCAAATCATTATTAAATAGTAAATTAAAAAAAAATTTTAATATTTGTGCAGTAAATTCTAGTAATGAAATCAAATTCTTAAACTTTAAAAAAACAAAAGTTATGCCCGTTTTTAATGTAGTTTTTTTATTGGTAAAACCAAATATCTTTTACAAAGAAGGGAAATCTTTTTCAAAATATCTTGATACTCAGACTAAAGTTATATCATGTATGGCAGGAGTGAAAAAATCTACCATTTCAAAAAAATTAAATACAAAAAAAATTGTAAGGATTATGCCAAATATATTATCTTTATTTGGTGGCTCTCACACTTGCGTTTTTAGTAATGATAAAAATTTAGCTAATTGGACAATGAAAAATATTACAAATATCTTCGGAACTTCATTTATTGTTAAAAATGAAAATGATATCCATAAAGCAACAGCCCTATTTGGAAGTGGGCCTGCATTTATAGCAAAAATAATTAGTAGCTATCTCAAGGCTTCTAAAAAAATGAATTTCAAATATGCTAATAATGAAGAGCCAATTCTTATGTTATTTAAAAATGTAATTGAATTATCTAAAATTTATGGCGGATTAGATAAATTTATTAAAACCATCTCTAGTAAAAAAGGCACTACTCAAGAAGGTATAAATTTTTTAGAAAAAGCTAATATTGAAAAAATTTTATATACCACTATTTTTAGATCTTATAAAAGATCAAAAGAACTAAGCATTGAAAAATAATAATATACTAACTGATAGGCAATTAAGTTCTCTTAATTCAATTGCCCATAACGATAAATTTCATAAAGCATTAATAAAGATAAATAAAGATTATTCTAATTTTGAAAACTTTATTACATCATTTGAAAAGTATGTTAATAAAAAATTACTTACTATAAAAAAAAATAAATATCCATTTGATGATAAACTATTCGATTCAATTATCACTAGGTTAGAAATCTTAGATAAACATAAAAAAATCGCCCTGAGAATTTATCTCGAATCTCAAAAAAAAAATCGTTATTTTTTAGTTTTAACTAAATCAATTCATGAATATTTTTCTCATCAATTTAATAGTTCACCTCAAGCAGGAATAGCTATCGTGACATACGCGTTAGCTTTTAATATTTGGATAGAGGATGATAAGGATCTAGATAAAACAATGTCGTTTTTAGGTAAGACGATAGATTATATAAAAAAAATAGAACCATTCCTAAAAAAATGATTACTTTTGAAGAATTCCAAAAAGTTGATATTAGGGTAGGGACTATAATCTCAGCTGAAGAAAACCCTAATGTTACTAAACCATCATTAATTCTAATTGTAGACTTTGGAAGTGAATTAGGATTAAAAAAAACTTCAGCACAATTAACTGAAAACTACATTACTAATCAGTTAATTGGTTTGCAAATTGCTGCTGTTATAAATTTTTCCCCTAAGCAAATTGGGAAGATGATCTCAGAATTCTTAGTTCTTGGCTTTCCTGATATAAATAATCAACCGATATTAGTTACTCCTACTCAAAAAATCGAAAATGGTGGAAAATTATTTTAATAAAATTTGAAACTTTAAAATAACCATTAGTCCGCCATGAGAAGACTTATTAAATTGTATATCTCCATTATTTATATCAACTATTTTCTTAGCAATTGATAGGCCTAGTCCACTTCCTTGATTGAGTTGATTACCTCCTTTTATAAATGGCTTTACTAAATCTTCAGGGCTTAAATCCGTACCTGGTCCGTCATCTTCAATTTTTATAACCCAATAATTTTTTTCAAAATATGAATTTATAAATATTTTATTTGCAAATTTTTGAGAATTTTCAATAACATTTTGTATGGATCTATAGATTTGATTTTTTTTAATACTGATATTTTTTTGATCATTTTTATCGATTGATATATTTTTATATTTTTGAATTATTTCTTTTATAAAAATATTACTTTGAACTTCTATTGCAGATTCGTCTTTTTCATTTTTAATAAAATCTATATAATGCTCAATCATTAAATTCATTTCATTTATATTAGAATGAATATCTAATTTCATTTGCTCATCGGATAAATTATCAATCATCAAATTTATTCTTGTTAGTGGCGTTCTTAAATCATGACTTATTCCTGCAAGCATATTTTTTTGTGAATTGATTGTTTGATTGATATTATTTTTCATATAATTAAAATTCCTAATTAATTCTCTAATTTCTGTTGATCCTGTTGGTCTAATATCCGGCGTTTCAATTCCTCTTCCAAAGCTTCTAGTGATAATTCCAAGTCTCTTCAATGGTCGAATTTGATTCTTTATAAAAAAATAAGAAATGAGTGATAAGATAATACTACAAAGTAATATCCAAAGAAAAAATCCTGCGATAGTTTTAGTTTCAAGCTTATCTTTCTTAATTAAAAAATTAAATATATGTCCATTTTTATTGATTTTAATTATAAAATATTTTTCATTATAAATTTTAAATTCTGTTGAATATTTAATTTGACTTAAAGCCTGAGTCATTCTCTTTTTTAGAAAATAATTATTAGAATTTTTATATATTTCTAGTTCATTGTTTTTTATAAGAACTAATTCAAGTGTTTGAAGTGATCTGTAAGGAACTTCCTCATAATGATTATATTCATTAATAAATAACTCAATATTATTAACAATATTATTAGATAGTTTTTTTAGAACTAGATCCCAATGTAGCTCAAAAAATATAACTATTCCTATGATTTGAATTAATACTATTGGTATTGATATTAAATAAAAAGATCTGACTAATAAACTACTAGATATTTTTCTTAACTTATAACTCATTAATAGAATATTTTATAACCTTTTCCATGAACTGATCTAATTATATCTCTTAATCCACAATATTTTTTTATTTTCATTCTTAGTCTTGAAATTTGCATATCACTACTTCTTGACAAATAATCTAAATTTAATTCTTTGTTCATTAATTCTCTATTTAAAAATTGATTAGAATTTCCGATTAATAATTTAAGTATTTTGATTTCATTGCTAGTTAAATTTATTGTAATTTTATTATGACTTAGAATCTCTTTTTTTAAATCAAATTTTGTATTTGCATCAAAATTAATTATGTTATTTGAATTTTTCTTACTCAGGTTTTTTTTTATTTTTAGTAATAGCTCTCTAGAATCAAAAGGTTTTCCAACATAATCTTCCGCACCTAATTCGAGACCTGCAACTCTGTCATCTGCATTACTTAGAGCTGATAAAAATATTACAGGTGAATTAATTCTATCCTTTATATTATTTACATAAAAATCTAATCCGTTTGAATCCGGAAGCATTATGTCTAATAAAATTAAATCAAAAGTAAAAAGTTTAATTAATTTATCTGCTTCACTAATTTTTCCTGCTTTGCTAACTAAATAATTATTATTTATTAATAATTTTTCTATTAAGTCTTGAAGAGTCGGATCATCTTCAACTAATAATATGTGTGAATTCATAGTCATAAATTTTCTATGACATTTATAAACCCACTCATATATTTTGAATCCGTTTTTTTAAATAATACCATTATTCTTTCTGATATTTTTTTTATTGATTTGTCCAAATTTTTTTTACCATTTTCAGTTAATTCAACTTTTGCATTATCTAAATTAGATATAAGTTTTTTATCTTCAAGATTTTTAAATATAATATTAATATTTTGTCTCTTAATTATAAGTTTTTTAGATAAATCTATTTTTTTCTTAAATCCTTTTCTAATTTCTATTAATATTAAAAATTCATTTAGAGTAAGATTATTTTTCTCTGTCTCTGTACTAATTTCTTGATGAATTAGTTTATAAGTCCTATGCGATCCTAATAGAATCTTTAGAATATTATCTTCTTTAAAATAGAGTGTGTCAGCAAAGCTTATATTCATTTAAATAATTATATTGTGAATTTTTTTAATTAATAATACATTATTTTACTTATGGAAATCATCCCTTTTGACAAAAGAATAGGTTTTATTTGGTATAATGGTGAAATTGTCGAATGGCAAAATGCAACCACACATGTTCTTAATCACGGTCTTCATTACGGAAGTTGTATATTTGAAGGATTAAGGGTTTATGCATCTAATATATATAAATTGGAAACACATACTGATAGGCTTTTTCACTCTGCAAATAGAATGGGAATGGATGTTCCATATACGAAAAATGAATTAAATGATGCTCAACATGAAATTATAAAAAAAATGAATATATCGTATGGTTATATTAGACCTGTTATTTGGAGAGGTAGTGAAATGATGGCTATTTCAGCTCAAAAAAATAAAATTAACGTAGCGATAGCTACTTGGGAGTGGCCTTCATATTTTTCACCCGAAGATAGATTGAGGGGTATTTCTCTTCAAACTGCTGAATGGAGAAGGCCTCCGGCAAATACCATGCCTACTGATGCTAAAGCCGCTGGTCTTTATATGATTTGTACTCTTTCAAAACACAAAGCTGAGAAAGAGGGCTTTACCGATGCTCTTATGTTGGATTATGAAGGTAAGGTATGTGAATCGACAGGTTCAAATATATTTTTTGTGTTTAATGGCGAACTTCATACTCCAATTCCGCACTGTTTCCTTAATGGAATTACTAGGCAAACAGCAATGAGCATAGCTTTGAATCAAAATATTAAAGTAGTTGAGCGAGATATATATCCTGAAGAAATCAAAGAAGCTGATGAAATATTCTTAACTGGATCAGCTGTAGAAATTAATCCGGTTAGAAAGATAGATAATATGGAATTTAAAGTGGGTCATATTACTAAAATGATTTCAGACTTATACCTAAGTGAGGTTGATGAAAATTTTCAAAATAATAAAGAAAATTATCAGTAAATTAATTCTTAATTACATCTTTCCATTTTAAATTTTTTTCTAAATCTTTCTCTTTAGCTTCAACTATTTTTAAGTTATCTCCGTATTGACTAAACTTCCAAAATGCAGCCTTAGTTTTTAATTGATCTATTATAAATTCATTTGACCTTATAGATTCTTCTCTATGAGGTGAGGATGTCATGATAAAAACTATTTTATCACCAAGTGGTATCTTTCCCACTCTATGAACAATAATACAATTGTTTAAATTCCATTTATGAATAGCTTCAGTCCTTATCTTATCTAATTGTTTTAGGGCAAGGTCCTCGTAGCATTCCAAAAAAATAGCCTCAATAGATGTCTTTTCATTAAATAAATCTTCTCTGACGGTTCCTAGAAATATTGAAACTGCTCCATTTTTATGGGATTTTATATTCGAATATAGATCATCAAGACTAAAATCTTTATTTGTAATCTTTATCATTATCCGCCTGTGACAGGTGGTAGAATTCCCAACTCATCACCATCAACTATATCAATAGCTTCATTTTCAATTTCTTTGAAATTGATAAAAAATTTAATTGAGTCGTCACTAAATATTTCTGAAAAAAAATTATCTTTTTTAATCAAAAATAATTTTAAATCTTTAAAGTTTAAATTTTCTTCAATTTCAAATAAATCTTGAGATTTATTTAGCTTTACTCTGATCCAAGAAAAATATTTGACAGTAATTTTCAAATTACAGTTAAACCTTTTTTAATATAACTATAACCTGAATAAAGAGTAAAAAATGCTGAAATCCAAAGCATTATTAATCCCGCACTCCAAATTGTATTATTAAAATCATAACCCATTCCAAATATTAAGATAGAAAGACTAATCATTTGCGTCGTTGTTTTAATTTTTGCAACAAAAGTAACAGGAACTTTTTCATTATTATTAGCTAGAAATTCTCTTAAGCCAGAAATCGCTATCTCTCTTAATAAAATAATAATAGCTGGTATAACATGTATATCTGTAATGACCCTTGTTTCTATTAATACTATTATGACTGAAGCAATAAGGAGTTTATCTGCAATAGGGTCCAATAGTATTCCTAGTTTTGTAGTTTGGTTTAATGCCCTTGCTAAATAGCCATCAAAAAAATCAGAGATAGATGAAATAATAAATAAAAATCCAGCTAATAAAACTATTTTAGAATCATCGGAGAAGAGTAGATATAATATTAGTGGAATAAGAAATATTCTTATAAAAGTAATTATATTTGGAATTGTCAGATTTCTATTCATTGTTAATTTTATCTATTATAATCTGAGCAAGTAACTTATTCACACCTTCAATTTGAAGCAGTTCTTCCATACTAGTCTGCTTAAGCTCTTTTGTACTTCCAAAATAGTTAATAATCCTTAGTTTTTTCACTTTACCAATACCTTTTACGTCATCTAAGAAACTTGACTTAATGGAGTCAGACATTCTTTTTAGGCTATTTTTTTTTGATAATGTATGTGCTTTATCGCGAATCTTTTGTAAAAAACCTTCAATTTTTGGTTGATCAGTTAATGATATGTTACTTCCATTAAGCGTGTGATATTTATCAAATTTATAATCCCTTTTATGACCTTTAGAAATAGCTATCAAAAAAATTTGATTATCGAGATTAAATTTTTTCAATATATCATTGCATATTTTTAGATAAGGCTTACCTCCATCTATTAATATAATATCAGGGATTAGTTTGTTAGAGTTTTCAAAACGCGAAAGAAAAACTTTTTTCATTAAATCTGCATCTCCAAATTTTTTTAAATCTAAATCTTTGAATTTGTAAGTTCTTGATTCTTTTATATCGAAACCTTCATTATTAAAAACAACATAAGAGGCTACGGCATAATTATTAGAATAAAAACTATTATCATATCCTTCTATTCTTTGTACGGGACTTTTTATTTTAAAAAACTTTTGTGTTAATTGAAGGATCTCATTATTAGTATCGTAGAATTGATCATACTTTTTAATCTCCTTATAAAGATTATTTTTTGAAATTTTTTCAATATTATTAATACCATTAATATTTTTATTTTTTAACATTAAGTTAATTTCAAGTTTATCTTTAAAAATAATTTTTAAATCCTTGAAATTACTGATGGCACCAGAACATATGAGGCTTTGAGGCCTAAATCCACTAATGTAAAACTGTATAAGTAATGAGGATATATTTTTTTCATCTTCTTTATCTTTTGAGATATAGATCATCTTTCCTCCTAGATACCTCCCGTATCTAATAAAGCTAATAAAAATACTTAAATATTTATCCTTGTTGATATATATAAAATCGTAGTTTGAATCTTGCGACCCCACTTTAATTTCTTCTCTGATAATAAAATTTAAAGATTGTATACTATCTCTAATTTCACTAGCTCTTTCATATTTTAGTAATTTACTTGCTATCAACATTTCCTTTTCTAAATCATTGGTAATATTATTTTGATTGCCTTTAAAAAAACTAATCGTTTTACTCACTTGTTTGTCATATTCACTTAAACTTACTTTACCAACGCAGGGTGCAGAACATTGTTTGATGTCATATAATAAGCATGGTCTTGACCTGTTTTTAAATTCTTGATTTGTACAGCTTCTTAATTTGAATATTTTTTGTAGTATCTTTAATACCTTATCTGTTTTTAGTGCGGAGGTGAAAGGACCAAAAACAAGGTCATTCTTATTATATTCATTTCTAAATTTTGAAATTCTAGGATATTCATCTGAAGATATTTTTATTAAAGGAAAACTTTTATCGTCTTTTAGTCTTATGTTATATCTGGGTGCAAACTTTTTTATAAGTAAAGCTTCTAATAATAAGGCATTTCTTTCCGTCTCCGTTAGCTCAAATTCAATACTATTTGTTTGAAAGACCATTTGTTGAAGTCTTCTAGGTAATTTATTTACTTGACCATAATTTCCAAGCCTTCTTTTAATGTTAATAGCTTTACCTATATAGATTGGTTGGTCTTTTTTATTTTTAAATAGATAAACTCCTGATGTTATTGGAGCTTCTTTTATTTTTATTTTAAGTACTTCTAGACCTTCCATTTTTATCAATATATCCCTATTCTATTAGAAAAAGAATTGTTCTTTTCAACTAGTCAATTTTATATTTCTAATATAAACATCTCATTATGATAATTGGCATTCCTAAAGAAATTAAAAATCATGAGTATAGAGTTGGCTTAACGCCAGAGAGTGTTAAGCGTCTAAATGCTGAGAGCCACAATGTTCTCGTTGAAACTAATGCCGGATTGGGATCAGGTTTTACTAATCAAAATTATATTGATGCCGGTGGTAGAATTATAGAAACTGCTGACGAATTATTTAATGCTAGTGATTTAATAATTAAAGTTAAAGAACCTCAAACTGATGAAATTAATATGATTAAAGAGGATCAAATTATCTTTACTTATTTACATTTAGCCTCTTCAGAAGATTTAACAAAAAAATTAATTAAAAAAAAATGTATTTCTATTGCCTATGAAACTATTTCTGATGATCTTGGTGGATTACCTCTACTAAAACCAATGAGTGAAGTTGCGGGAAGACTTTCTATACAAGCTGGAGCTAGATGTTTAGAAAAAACTTTTGGTGGTCTTGGTATATTATTAGGCGGTTCTTCTTATAGTAATCCAGCTAAGACACTAGTTATTGGCGGGGGAGTTGTTGGTTATAACGCGAGTTTAATTGCTCTTGGTATGGGTTCTGATGTAACTATATTAGAAAAATCTTTATCTAAAATAGATTTTTTAAAAAAAGAATTTCCTAAAGCTACAGTCCTACACTTTGATGATATTAATATGCAAGATATTTTAAGTGTTTCGGATTTAGTAATTGGAGCAGTATTAATACCTGGAGCCTTAGCCCCTAAGGTCATTACTAAAAAAGATTTAGGGATTATGAAAAGTGATTCAGTTATAGTTGATGTTGCAATTGACCAGGGCGGATGTTTTGAGACTAGCCATGCAACTACTCATCAAGATCCGACTTATATTGTAGATAATATTATTCATTACTGTGTTGCTAACATGCCGGGAGCAGTACCTAGAACTTCTACAATTTCTCTAAATACAGCAACAATAAATTATATTTCTGATTTAGCTAAATTAGGCTCTGAAAATTTTTGCAAAATTGACCATCATCATTTAAATGGTCTAAATACATATAAAGGTCATCTTACATATAAGCCAGTGGCAGATAACTTTAATATGAGCTATACAGAACCTCACTCGGTTATTTGATTAAAGCATTAGAATTACTTTCACCTTATGAAGGTTTAAGCTCAGATTTTTACGAATTAGCAGATCCTGCTGATTTCCCAGATCATCATATTAGATTTAGAAGTAATCAATTTAATGAGTTTTCTGATTTAAATGATCGTTCCTGGATTGATTTATTCGGAAAATTTAAAAGTAATCTACTGCCTGAAAATTCTAATTTGGCACTTAAATATCATGGCCATCAGTTTCAAACTTATAATCCAGAATTAGGCGATGGTAGAGGTTTCACAATAGCCCAATTTTATCATGATAAAAAATTATTAGATTTAGGAACTAAAGGAAGCGGTCGAACAAAATTTTCAAGAAATGGTGATGGCCGACTAACCTTAAAAGGAGCTGTAAGAGAAGTTCTTTGTTCAGAATACCTTAATGCGTTAGGTGTTAATACAAGTAGATCCATTTCTTTAATTGAAACAGGTGAAAAACTTTATAGAAATGATGAACCTTCGCCTACAAGATCAGCCGTATTAGTGAGAGCTTCCCATTCACATATAAGAATAGGTAGTTTTCAATATCATGCTTACCACCGAAATATAAAAAATATTGAATCTTTAATAAATTATACCTGTAAAAATTATTTTAATTTATCAACCAGTCATCATTTAGAGTTAGATTTTTTTCATGAGGTGGTTGATCGTTTAGCCATGTTAGCTGCATCATATACAGTATCTGGCTTTGTTCATGGTGTTTTAAATACGGACAATATTAATATTACGGGTGAAAGTTTCGACTATGGGCCATACAGAATGCTCGAATACTATGACTTAGAAAAAATTGCCGCTTATTTTGATCATTCAGGTCTATATAAATTTGGAAATCAGGCAGATGCAATATTTTGGAATATTCAGCAATTGGCATCAATTATGACAATTTTTATAGATAAGGATAAATTAATCGATTTATTAAAAAAATATCCAAATCTATATAATAAATATTTAATAAAAATTTTATTCAAAAGATTGGAAATAGTAATGAAATCAGATGTTGAGAATCAAGATTTACTTAAAGTATTTTATGAATTGAGTTCTTCAAAAAAGTTTTTATATGAAGAAGTATTTTTTGATTTTAAAAATATTCAATTAAATGAAGATCTTGTAAATAAAAAATACTCCTCTTATTCTTTTTTAAAAGAATTTAAAAAATTTGAAAAAACTAATGATGTTAGGAGTTCCAATAAAGAAATAGTAACACTTTTATATGATGAAATAGAAAAAATATGGCAATCCATCAATGATAAAGATGATTGGAGTTTATTTGACAATAAATTAAAAAGTATTAATAAGATATTATAGTTTAAAAAATGGATTGGGATAAATTAAAAATTTTTCATAACGTTGCTCTTGATTTGAATATATCTGAAGCTGCAAATAAAATGCATATTAGCCACTCCTCAATTAGTAGGCAGATTAGCTCTCTTGAAAAAGATTTAAAAGTTACCCTCTTTCATAGGCATGCCAGAGGTCTATCTCTAACTGAGCAGGGCTCTATTTTATTTAAAACTGCTCATGATGTTTTTGGTAAAATAGCATTAACCAAGGCTCAATTAACAGATTCCAAAGAAAAGCCATCAGGCCCTCTAAAAATTGCTTCAACAGTAGCTTTTGGAACAACTTGGTTAGCACCTAGAATAGATAAATTCATTAACGCATATCCAGAAATTGATGTTTCTATTAAAATTGAAAATAAATATACGGATTTAAGCATGGGCGAAGCTGATGTTGCTCTAAGATTAAAAGAGCCAACCCAAATGGATTTAGTTAGATTTTCTTTATATGAGTTTCAATTTAAAATTTATTCATCTACAGAATATATTGCGAAGAATGGAATTCCAAAAAATTTAGAAGAATTAAATGATCATAGAATAGTGGCTTTTGGTAATGATGTTGAGCCCTCCATACCTGATGTAAATTGTATATTGGAATTATTGCCAGATCTTAAAAAAGCTAAAGTCCTTTATATTTCTAATATGTACGGAGTAATGAGAGCTATTGGAGGAGGGTCTGGTATAGGGGCTTTACCAGAATATATGAAAAGTTCTAAAAACAATCTAGTTCCAATTTTACCTGATATCGAAACTCCTAAGGCAACAATTTATTTTACTTACCCATTAAGTCGAAAGGGGTCTAAAAAAATTGATGCTCTTAGAGACTTTTTAGTAAGAGAAGTTAATAAAGAAAAATCATCTAGTTAATCTTTTTTAACAAATTTTTTGTTACAATAATTACAAATTACCTCTGTTGTATTCGTCATCTTAAAATAAACGGCTGGATGACCTAAATCTCCTTGTCCACCATCACATTTTACGGTCTCAGTATCTTTTAAAACAACTTCTATTTCATCATTTTCTTTTATCATTTTGATACTAACTCCGATATGAGATTTGTATATTTCTTAGGATCGTCGAGATTTTCACCTTCCATTAATTTAGCATGATCAAATAATATTTCTGAAAATTTATCCTTATCTTCTTTGCCTAATGATTTCATTTTTATTACTAAGTCATGATCATTATTAATTTCAAGAATTCTTTTTTCATCTCCAGTATTTTGATTATTGGCAGCCATGAGTTTTTTTAAGTGCATATCCATATCATTTTCATCCGCAACTAAACAGGAAGCGCTAGAAGTTAATCTTTTAGAAATTTTTACATCCTTTACTTTATCTTTTAATAATTCTTTCAAATAAGAAGTAAATTCCTCATCTTCTTTATTGGTTTTAGGGTCTTTTTTATTATTTGGTGTTTCTTTAAAGTCGATTTCTCCTTTAGTGATAGATGCAAATTCATAATCTTTAAATTTGCTTTTCATAGGAATCCAAAACTCATCCACTGGGTCAGTTATTAAAAGAACATTAATCTTTTCCTTTTTAAAATATTCCATTTGTGGACTGTTCATTAAGTTTTCTTTATTTTCGCCAGAAATATAATAAATCTTATTTTTATCATTCGGATATTTTTCAATATATTCAGATAAAGTAATCAGCTCATTATCTTCAGAACTTCCAAAAACAGCAAATTCGAATATATTGTCATGAGTTTCATTAAATTCGTATAGACCTTCCTTTAAAACAGCTCCAAAATTTTTCCAAAATTCTAAAAAACCATCTTTGTCTTTAGACTTTAGATCTTTAATTTCTTTTAAAATTCTTTTGGTTATTCCGTTATTAATTTTTTGTATTACTGCATTATTTTGCAATATTTCTCTTGATATATTTAAACTAAGGTCCTCTGAGTCTACTACACCAGGTATAAATCTTAACCATGCTGGAATCAAAGACTCTAATTTATCACTTATAAAAACTTTGTTGACGTAAAGCTTAAGCTTATTTTTTCTATCCGGATGATAGAGGTCATGCGGTTGAGATTTTGGTAAAAATAATAATGATGAGTAATTGACTACACCTTCAGCTTTAAAATGAATTATTTTTAATGGTTCATCGTAATAAGTGGAGCTTTGTTTATAAAAACTTTCATAATCTTCTTTTTTAATTTTTGTTTTATCTTTAAGCCAAATTGCTTCAGCAGAATTTATCTGTGTCTTCTCTTCTTCCTTTTTATCTTCACTTCCCGAAACATAAATTGGAATCGGAACAAAATCGGAATACTTTTTTACAATTTCCTCAATTCTAAAATTATCTAGAAATTCACTTTCTGCATCTTTAATTGATAATGTAATCTCTGTTCCCTGATTCTTTGTATCATTTTTTTCTACAGTATAACTACCCTTACCATCTGACATCCAGAGATAGCCTTGATCCGAATTAAACTTTTTTGAACGAACAACAACTTGATCTGATACCATAAAAGAAGAATAAAAACCGACACCAAATTTACCAATTTGACTAACATCTCCTTTCTTATCCCCTATTTTTTTTAAAAATTCTTCTGTTCCTGATTTTGCTATAGTCCCTAAATTAGCTTGAAGATCTTCTTCGTTCATTCCTATGCCATTATCTTTAATTGTTATAGTTTTATTTTTTTTATCAATATGGATTTTAATCTCAAAAGGATCTTTACTTTTTAAATCTTTATTTGATAAAGACTCGTAACGTAATTTTTCACAAGCATCGGATGAATTAGATATAAGTTCACGAAGAAAAATTTCTTTTTCTGTGTATAAAGAGTTCGCTACTATATCTAATAACTTTGATACTTCAGTTTCAAATTTCATAGTCTTTTTTTCTGCTTGTTGTTTAGTCATAATTTCTTAAAATCTCCTAATCAATATGTTTACTTTAGATAACACTGAGTGTTCAACTAAAATCACAATTATTTCTTCAAATAAATTTGAGATTTGGCTTAAAAAGCAATCCCAATATTTAAAAAATTGGTGTTCTTCTTGTAATTTCAAGGGGCAAACTAAAAAAATTATACTAGTTCCCTATGAAGACGGAAGACTAATGCAAGTTCTAGTTGGTGAAGGGGGGAATTGTGATTTATCAGGCTTATCAAATTTTTCCAAAGAATCTAAAGGCAATTACTATTTAGAAACAAAATATTCAAATTCTCTTGAAGATGATTTCTATATCGCTTGGTTATGGGGAAGTTATAGTTATAACAAGACTCCAAAAATCTCAAAGTCATTACTATACGTTAATAGTAAAATAAATTTAATAAATTACGAAGTTATTCACAGGGCAACTAGTTTTGCTAGAGATCTCATTAATGAACCGGCAAATATTCTTACACCAATAAACTTAAAGAAAAAAATTTTTGAAAATGAGCAGTTTAAGAATTGTAAATTAAATTTTATTACTTCTAATGAACTTAAAAAATCTTATCCGCTAACTTATGAAGTTGGTAAAGCCTCTATCAATTCACCCTTAGCTTTAGAAATTTCTAATACTAAAATAAATAAAAACGATAATCCAATCGTTATAATAGGCAAGGGTGTTACATTTGATACCGGTGGATTAAATCTAAAGCCCGGTAATTCTATGAGATATATGAAAAAAGATATGGGAGGGGCAGCTATTGCTATCGCCTTATTTTTAATTATCAAAAATTTTTTAAAAAAAACAAAAATAAAATTAATAATACCTGTAGCTGAAAATTCTATTTCTAGTAACGCGATGAGACCTGGGGACATTCTCACCGCTTCTAATAATAAAACTATTGAAATTACAAATACGGATGCAGAAGGAAGACTTTTATTAGCAGATGCTTTAGCCCGAACAAAAGAATTAAATCCTAAGCTAATTATAGACTTTGCTACATTAACAGGAGCTGCAAGAGCTGCTCTTGGCGAAGATCTTCCTGCTTATTATACAAATAATAATCAGCTAGCAAAAAAAATTGACTCCACAAGTTACTCGAATTCTATATGGCGTATGCCTCTTCATAATTTATATATTAATAAAATGAAATCTGATGTGGCTGATATTGTCAATGCTTCTAGTGATGGTATGGCCGGATCAATTACAGCAGCTCTTTTTCTCCAAGAGTTTTTACCTAATAAAAAAATTGATTGGATTCATTTAGATACATTTGCATGGTCTAGTAATTTTTTAAATACTAAAGGTGGTAATCTACAAGGTTTATTTGCGATGATGGAGTTTATTAAAAAAAACTACAATTGAAAAAAATTCATCTAATATTTTTTATTTTTTTATTAATATCGTCATGCGTCACTTCAAGAAATATAAATATTTCAGATGCTTGTGATATTTTTAAATCTAACCCGCAATGGCGCATAATCACAGAAAATACAAAAGATAAATGGGGAGTGCCAGTAACTTTACAATTAGCTTTTATAAAACAAGAATCTTCTTTTCAAAAAAATGCTAAACCGCCAAGAAATAAATTATTTGGTGTTATTCCATCCAAGAGAGCTTCCTCGGCTTATGGTTATAGTCAGGCATTAGATGGAACATGGGAGGATTATAAAAAAAGTACAGGACAAATTAGTGCTAGTAGAAAAAACTTTAGAGATGCTAGTGATTTTATAGGTTGGTATATTGATGGTAGTTACAGATTATTAAAATTACCAAAAACAGACGTTTATAATCATTATTTAGCCTATCATGAGGGTAGAGGCGGATTTCAAAAAAAAACTTATAATAATAAAAAATGGCTTTTAAATGTTGCTAAAAAAGTGAAAATTCAAGCAATAGCTTATACTAAGCAGATTAATTCCTGCAAATTATCAAAAAATAAACTTAGTGTTCTTTAATTTAAATCTCTTAGGTTTATTCAAATACATAGGTATTTTAAAATCTGGTTGATTTTTATAATTTAAAGCTTATTTCATCATCAATGGATAAAAATAATTTAATAAATTTTTTTATAGATAGCGCAAAAGAAGAAAATGAATTTGGTATTGGAACAGAACATGAGAAGTTCATTTTTACCCTTAATGATAAAAAACGTATTCCCTTTAAAGGCAAAGTAAGTATTGAAACATTATTCACATTTTTATTAACAAGAGGCTGGATACCCGGAGAGCTTTCAGAAGGTAATTTAATTTCTCTAAATCGTGATGGTGCTAGCGTTACTCTAGAGCCAGGAGGACAGCTTGAACTATCAGGAAAAATTCAAAAAAATATTCACCAAACATGTCATGAGATGCATTTCCATTTAGAGGAATTAAAAATCTATTTAAATGAAAATGATCTTTTTATGATCGGTCTTGGTTTTGACCCAATTACAAAAATTCAGGATATTGAATGGATACCAAAAGAAAGATATAGCATCATGAAGTCTTACATGCCGACAGTTGGTAATCGTGGATTAGATATGATGACAAGAACATGCACTGTTCAGGCAAATTTTGATTATAAATCGGAGACAGACTTAATAAGAAAATTTGTGGTAGCTAATCGAATACAATCATTTGTTATGGCAATGTTTTCTAATTCTCCATTTAGAGAAAAAATAAATAATGGCTATTTGAGTAATAGAATTTTAACATGGTCTGATACTGACCAGGCTAGATGTGGCATTAAAGAAATATTCACTAATAAGAATTTTTCGATTGAACAGTATGTTGATTTTGCCTTAGATGTACCAAGTTATTTTTTAAAAATAAATAATGAATACATCGACTCTACAAAATTCACTTTTAATCAAATTTTAAATGGTCAAACAAATGATAAATTTATTGATAATTATCAACTATCTCTAAACGACTGGGTTAATCATTTATCGACTATATTTACTGAAGTCAGACTTAAATCTTACATTGAAGTTCGTGGTGCTGATGCAGGTAAATGGAGCATGATTTGTGCCTTACCGGCTTTTTGGGCTGGAATATTTTATGATGAAGAAAATTTAAATCTTCTTTGGCATGAAACTGAGAATTGGAGTTATGCAGATATTATGTCTTTATATGCAGATATCAGTAAAAATGGCTTGAAAGCTAAATTTCAAGGTAATGCTATTCATCAATATTGCCAATATTTATTAGAATTATCCAGCAAAGGTCTTGAGAGGAGAGCATTTTATAATAAGAGCGGACAAGATGAACAAATCCATTTAAAAGCTTTAAAGATCATACTTAATGACAAGAAAACACCAGCAGATATTTTATTAGAGGAAACCAACAATGGAAATAATTTGATAGAACTTTTTGATAAACCTTACTATTAATTATTATATGAATTTTTTATTTCAAATGGACGATCCAAAAAAAATTGATATCAATTCAGATACCACTTACCTTTTAATTAAAGAAGCGTTAAAAAGAAAAATTCATTGCTATTATACCCATGCAAATAGTGTCCATGCATTAATTAATAAAAATACTAATGAGATTAGATCCGAAGTTTCAAAATTTTATTTAAATAAAGATAATAGTCTCAATTATGAAAATCCATATTTAGAAAATTTAATAAATTTTAAAGCAATATTTGTTCGTCAAGACCCTCCTTATAATATGCAGTATATCTCTAATAGTTACCTACTTAGCGAATTAGAAAAAAAATTGATGGTTATTAATAGTCCACTGAGTCTTAGAAATTTTCCTGAAAAGCATATTATGATGAATTTCCCAGATCTGACTCCTCCAACAATTATTTCTTTAGAATTAAATTCTATTATCGAATTTATAAAAAAAAATAAAATTGTAATTTTGAAACCAGCTTATGGTAATGGTGGTATCGGAATTACTAAAGTTTCTCATTCCCAAAGAAATCTTAAGGGTCTGATAACTAAATACATTAAAGTTTTTGACTCCAACCCAATAGTAGTTCAAAAATTTTTACCCAACTATATTAAAGGCGACAAGAGAGTAATTCTTTTAGGAGGTACCCCAATAGGAGCAGTTTTAAGAGTGCCAGCTAAAAATGAAATTAGATCAAATTTTCATGCGGGAGGTACTGCTAAAAAAACAAACCTAACTCAAAGAGATAAATTTATTTGTCAATCAATTAAAAAATTTCTCTTAAAAAATAAATTATATTTTGTTGGAATTGATATTATTGACGGGTACTTAACAGAAATTAATATAACTTCTCCAACAGGAATTCATGAAATTAATAAGATGGATAACGTCAAACTTGAAGAAAAAGTTATGAATTATTTCTTAAAAAAAATTAATTAAGCAGATTTTCAAATAATTGATTTAGGTTTTTTTTAATTAATTCTTCAACAGGCTTTGTGATGACGCCTCCAGCATTTTTTCTTTTAAAGCTATATTTGTTATTTATTCTTGAAAGAATAAGATCCTCATCATTAAAAATATCAATTACTGTTAGTTCAAAATCTTTACCTTTGATCACCATATTTGATTTTATTTCTTCACCATCAGGAGCTAAAAATACAAAATCATTAATTATGAATTCATTCAATTGAGAATTAATGACATTACCTTGGTATTGAATACTCTTGTTCATAAAAGATTTTGTAAGTATTTGAATAAAGGCAGTAAAAGTTTCTAAGTCATTTACATCAGTTGCTAATGATTGAAGGAAACTGAGTAATACAATCTCATTATTCTCAATTTTAATATCGGCATTACCATTAATAAATCCTTCAGTATTTTGAATATTTTCAATATTAATCAGTCCATTAGTTTCAAATTCTAAATTCATTGAACCCTCCAATCTTTCAGTATTCAAAAAAAGACTATCTATCAACTTTAAATCAAGATTTTTTAAATCAAAACTTCCTGCAAAATTCCTATTTTGATACAGGCCTTCTGCACTGGAAGTAATATTATTATTTTCTATAAGTTCTAATCTTGTTACTAGAATTAAATTATCTTGAGGTGACAGATTCATAGAGGCATTAATTTTATCAAACTTGATTAATTTCAGATATTTATTCATGGAGACATTTTCATACATCTGAATAATTTTTTGAATTTTACTTCGGGATATTCCTTCTAATTCTATTTTTAGATCACCAAAAGATTGATTGTTAATATTGTAATCACCTTTTATAAATATTTTCTCTTGTTCTAGTGTCTCTAGATCGGCTTGATTAATTTCCAATATATTATTTTCAATCAAGAGATCTAAATACCCTTTATTTATATTTGTTATGTCCGTTAAGTGATCGATATTATTAATAGGTAATTTACTTATAAGGCTTTTAAATTCTAGAAAGTCATTAATTTCAATCAGTAATTCTAAATTAGGTTTACTAATATCTTCTAGTGGCCCAAGGCTTTTAATAGAAAATTTATTATTTGCATTAGAAATATAGTCCATAGATTTTAAATTAATTAAACCATCCTCAATCACAAATTCAGAGGAATTTATTCTACCTTTAGGAAGTATGGAAAAAATGAAATTTGTCAATTTTGATTTCTTAATATTTTCTTTAATAAAATTTGAATCTATATTATTTAACTCAATTTCTATGGATGATAAATAAGGGTCACTAAAATTTATAATTCCTGAAATTTTAATGGAGCTATTTTCAGAAATTTTAATTTCTGCAGAATTAATAATTAATTCATTTGTTTCGTAGATACCTTGAGCATCCATTGTAATTTGATCTCTTATAAAATTTTTATTAATTAAACTTAAATCGATTTTTGTATATGCGCTTATAAAATCGTAGATTTTTTTTAATTTTAAGTCTTTTGTGAAATAGCTGATCGAATTGAGAGAGTTATTTTGTACTAAAATATCTAATTGGATTTCAGATTCATCTAATAAAAATTTATTTGTTCGAATGCTGAAATTTTTTAAATCTTTCGATAAATCAAATTCTAAATTGTTAAAATTAAAATCAGGATTTTTAATAAATCCTTGATTAATTGCAATAGAGTAATGATCACTATCAAATAATGATCTACTTATTTCAATTTTATTAGTATCTATTTTGGAGATTACCCCATTATAATTTAAATTAAAAATAGATTCATTCAAAGTAACGTAGGGCGCTGGTAATAATTTAAAATATTGTTTATTGAAAGAGGATAGTTGTAATTTATTATTTGATAGTTCTGCAACTCTATCTTTGGTGATAACTGAGACGGGTAGCTTTATAAATGACAGCACTAATAAAATTCCTAAAATAATTACTATTAAAATTGATATTAGATATTTTTTTTTCATTAATTTTTAAGACTACATGTACAGTGTTAAAATATAAATCAGATATAGCAATAAAAATACAATTGCAGTGATTTTACTAGCAAATTTTCCAATCATTATAGCGTAAAAAACCAATGCTGTTAAAATAAAAACCACCTTATTAAAATTATCCAATAGTTCATAAAAATTAATAGAGCCCCCTAATATAATAGCTATTAAGCTAATTACTGTAATATTTGCAACACAAGATCCAATAATATTTCCCAAAGCAAGATTATTTTTCTTTTTATAAATGGCTATTATGGTTGTAATCACCTCCGGAAGAGAAGTTCCAAGTGCTACGATTGATACTCCTACAATTGTGTCAGCAATACCAAAATAAGCAGATATGTTCCTAGCATACCCAATAAAATATTTTGAACTAAAATACAGTATTACGAAGCTGATTATTATTTTAATAATCAATAAACTATTGTTTGAATTTTTATCTTCGTAATTTTCTTTTTTTTCTGATTTCTTTTTAAGTTCTAGATATAAAAATATTCCTAATAAAATAATAATAATAGGAATAGTAAAATACGAGAGCTTAATATTAATAAATAAAGCAATACTAAAGACCATAGAAAGAAATATAAAATAATGTAACGAAACTTTATTTTCATTTTCAATTTTATAAGAGTTGATAGGTAAAAGCATAACCCCTCCAACCAATAAAATATTTGCTATATTACTCCCTACAAGATTTCCAGCAACTATTCCCGGAGCACCAATTTGTATTGCTTGGATTGTTGCGGCAAATTCTGGTAAAGAAGTGCCAATTGCAATAACAAAAATACCCATAAATAAATCACTAATACCAAATTTCTTACCCAATATAATGGCATTATTAATCGCTGAATCGCACGCCCAAATCATAATTCCTAAAGAACTTATTAATAAAAAAATTAGAAGTACTATCATGCTTGATTAATACCCAGGAAATCTTTTTTTACTTTTCTTATTTCGTCTCTATACAGTGCCGCTTTTTCAAAGTCTAAATTTTCTGCTGCAGTTAACATTTTTTTTTCAAGTTTTTTGATATGACTTTCAAATTTACCTGGCCTAATTTCATTATTGGAATTTAATTTTACAGTATAACTATCTTTTTCATAGATACTTTCAATAATCTCACCTATGTTTCTTTTAACAGATTCAGGAGTAATATTATTATCTTTGTTATATTTTAGTTGCTTTAATTTTCTGTAGTCAGTCTCTTCTAATGCCGCCTGAATACTTTTTGTTTTGACGTCTGCATAAAGAATAACTTTACCGTCCACATTACGTGCAGCTCTCCCAATTGTTTGAATGAGACTTGTTTTTGATCTTAAAAATCCTTCTTTATCAGCGTCAAGAATGGCAACTAGTCCACATTCAGGAATATCCAATCCTTCTCTTAATAAATTGATACCAACTAATATATCAATTTCACCTAATCTTAGAGCCCTGATAAGTTTAATCCTATCCATGGTATGTACTTCTGAATGCAGATATTCGACTTTAAAGTTAAGTTCCTTTAAGTAATTTGTTAAATCTTCAGATATTTTTTTTGTTAAAGTAGTTATAAGTACCCGATTATTATTTTTAATGACATCCTTAATTTCTCCAATTAAATCCTCAACTTGATTAACTGTTGTTCTAATCTCACATTCAGGATCAATCAAACCTGTTGGCCTTATGATTTGTTCGACATATTTATTTTTTACTAGATCTAGTTCCCAAGGCCCAGGAGTGGCTGAGAGAAAAATAGTAGGTGGTCTCATCATATCCCACTCTTCAAAAGTTAAAGGTCTATTGTCCATACATGAAGGTAATCTAAATCCATAATCTGAAAGTGTTTTTTTACGAGACCTATCTCCTCTATACATCCCAGATATTTGAGGGACAGAAACATGAGATTCATCAATAATAAGTAGAGATCCTTCAGGCATAAATTCATAAAGAGTAGGGGGCGGTTCTCCAGAGTTCCTACTACTTAAGTATCTAGAATAATTTTCAATTCCAGCGCATGTACCTGTAGCTTGTATCATTTCTAAATCAAACTCTGTTCTTTCTTTAAGTCTTTGATGTTCTATTAGTTTATTATTTTTTTCAAATTCTTTTAATCGAATTTTTAAATCTTTTTTAATTTCAATAATGGCTTTTTCTAATCGAGGCTTAGGAGTAATATAATGACTATTAGCAAATATTCTTACCTCCTCAAAATCTTGAATAAATTCTCCAGTTAAAGGATCGAACTCTTTAATCTCTTCAATCTCATCTCCAAAAAAACTAACTCTCCATGCTATGTCTTCTAAGTGAGCAGGAAAAATATCAACCCGGTCGCCCGTAACTCTAAACATACCCCTTCGAAAATCTATATTATTTCTTTTATATTGAAGCTCCACTAATTCGCGAAGAAATCCCATAAGATTAATTTTTTGACCCTTACAAATTGTTAAAGTCATTTGAGAATAGGACTCCACAGAGCCTAATCCATATATGCACGAAACACTTGCAACAATTATTACATCTTTTCTCTCAACCAATGACCTTGTTGCAGAATGTCTAAATCTATCTATTTGTTCATTGATTGAAGACTCTTTTTCTATAAAAGTGTCAGATCTTGCTACGTATGCTTCTGGTTGGTAATAGTCATAATAGCTAACAAAATATTCAACAGCATTTTCTGGAAATAAATTTTTAAGTTCTTCATAGAGTTGAGCGGCTAATGTTTTATTAGGAGCCATAATAAGAGTAGGGGCATTATATTCTTGAATTACATTTGCCACAGTAAATGTCTTACCGGAACCTGTAACACCAAGAAGAACTTGTTCTTTTTTATTGATTTTTAATCCCTTGAGAAGACTTTTGATAGCTTCTGGTTGATCTCCTTTAGGAGTATTAAGGCTGTTTAATTTGAATGACATACTTGTAGATTTAATAATAAAAGTTTATAGATATTTAAGTTTAACAAAATGATTTCTGATAGAGTTAATAACATTAAACCTTCTTTGACTATAGCAGTCAATATTAAGGCACAGGAACTTAAAAGAGCCGGTAGAGACATTATTGTCTTAGCAGCCGGTGAGCCTGATTTCGATACACCAGATAATATTAAAAATGCAGCTTATGAAGCCATAAAAAAAGGCTTTACTAAATACGTTCCTGGAAAAGGAACTCCGGATTTACAAGCAGCAATTATAAAAAAATTTAAAGAAGACAATAATCTAGAATATACAAATGAAAATATAACCGTTGGATGTGGCGGTAAGCATATTATATATAATGCTTTCTCTGCTACATTAAATAAGGGGGATGAGGTTTTAATTCCAGCTCCTTATTGGGTGAGTTATCCAGACATGGTTATTTTAAACGATGGAAAACCTATAACTATTTCTTGCAATGAAGATACTGGCTTTAAATTAACCCCTGAAGATTTAGAAAAAAATATAACCCCTCAAACAAAGTGGTTAATGTTAAATAGCCCAAGTAATCCAACTGGTTCTATGTATTCAAGAAATGAACTTATTGAGTTAGGAAAAGTTTTAGAAAAACATGAGCATGTTTATATCTTATCTGATGATATTTACGAAAAAATCGTTTATGAAGGTAATGAATTTTCTACTATCGCTGAAGTTTGTCCAAATTTAAAAGAAAGAACATTAACTATGAACGGTCTTTCAAAATCTTATTGCATGACAGGCTGGAGGGTGGGTTATGCCGCTGGACCAAAAAATGTTATAGCCGCAATGAATAAAGTTCAATCTCAAAATATCTCTTCAACATCTTCTATTTCTATGGCTGCTTCAGTCGAAGCTTTAAATGGAGATCAATCTTTTATTGCTTCTAATAATGAATCATTTTTAAGAAGAAGAAACTTAGTAATAAAAAATTTAAATGAAACACCTGGATTATCTTGCAGAGTGCCGGAAGGTGCTTTTTACGTTTTTCCATCCTGCAAAGGATTACTTGGTAAAACTACACCACATGGAAAACTATTATCTAGTGACGGTGATTTTATGGATTACCTTCTTGAAGAAGTAGGTGTTGCTGGAGTGCAAGGTTCAGCCTTTGGCTTGGAAGGTTTCTTTAGAATTTCTTACGCGACTTCAGATAAAATTTTAGAAGATGCTTGCAATAGAATTAAATTGGCTTGCAGTAAATTAAGTTAATTTATTATCTTTGATAATAGTAGCTATTCTCATCAAATTAGTTGAGCCGACCCTTCCAAAAGGAACACCAGCTGTAATAATAATTTGAGAACCGGCAGGAACAATATTATATTTTTTAACAATTCTACAAGCTCTATCAACCATTTCAGTTGAGGTGGAAACGTCATCAACTACATCCATTAAAGTTCCCCAAGTTAAAGCATTTTGTCTTGCAACCTTAACGTCACTAGTTAAACCTAATAAAGTTACATCCGGCCTCATTCTAGAAACTCTAACTATAGATCTTCCAGATTTTGAAAAAGTCACAAGGCAATTTGATTCAATTATTTCAGCAACACTAAAAGCCGCTCGAGCAATAGCTTCTGCAGTATTTTTAGTATGACTTAAATTATAATTAGATAAATTATTTTTATATTTTTCATCGCCTTCAACTCTTTTAATAATCTTATTCATCATTTGAACTGACTCAATAGGATACTGTCCGGCTGCAGACTCAGCAGATAACATCACAGCATCTACACCTTGAAATATAGCAGTAGCAACATCTGATGCCTCAGCTCTTGTTGGAGTAGGAGAATCGATCATGCTTTCTAGCATTTGAGTAGCTACAATACAGGGCTTGCCCTGTTTTCGACATTCAGCAACCATTGTTCTTTGATGTATAGGAACATCTTCTGGATTTGTTTCAACTCCAAGGTCACCTCTGGCTACCATGATACCATCTGAGTTAGCGGTAATACTCTCAAGTTCATCCATAGCGCTAGGCTTTTCTACTTTAACCATTACTTTAAATTTTGAAGGAATAAGCTTTTTAGCGTCCATCAGATCTTTGTTCGTTTGAATGAAAGAAAGAGCAATCCAATCAACATCAAGCTTAATAGCTAAAGCTAAATCTAGTTTATCTTTGGGTGTAATAATTTTTAATTTTAATTTTGTATCAGGAATATTTAATCCTTTGTTATTAGAAATTTCACCACCGGCAGTTACGGAACATTTGATTTTATCCTTACTTGTAGATTTAACTACAAGTCTAATTTTACCATCATTAACTAGAAGTCTTTGTCCTTTAGAAATTGATTGATAAATTTCTTTGTGAGATAGATAAACTCTTTTAGAATCACCATCAGCTTTATTCGTATCAAATATAAATTCTTGACCTTTTTTTAAAGTTTCTTTTGTATTTTTGAATTTTCCAACTCTAAACTTCGGACCTTGTAAATCGCCTAAAATACAAATGTACCTAGCATATTTTTTTTCTAATTTTCTTATAATTTTAACTTTTGTTTTATGATCCTCGTGAGAACCATGACTAAAGTTTAATCTAAAAACATCAACACCTGCGAGAAATAACTTGTCGATCATTATTTCAGTTTCACAGGATGGACCTAATGTAGCGACTATTTTTGCTTTTCTGTTACGATTTTGTAATTGTTTCATTTAATTATAGATGCATATCATATATTAATAATTAATCATGAATAAAATATCAAAAGAAAATGAACTATTAATTAAGGCAAAAGTTCTTGATCATTTAATTGATCATTTAAGGGAGAGAACAGACGTTCAAAACATTGATTTGATGAATTTAAGTGGTTTTTGTCGTAATTGCCTATCAAAATGGTACACCAAGTACGCAAAAGAACTCTCAATTGATCTAGATTATGAAGAATCAAGAAAAATAATATATGGAATTCCTTATCCTGAATGGAAAGATAGATATCAAAACGAAGCAACCCCTGATCAAAAAAAAGCATTTAGTGATAAAAATAAATAATGACTGAAATATTACCAAACTGGAATTTAAAAGATTTTTATAGTTCTTATGAGGATCCGCAAATCGAGAAAGATATAAATTTATTTAAACAATTTGTTTCCTCCTTTAGTAAAAAATATAATGGAAAAATTTTAGAATTTTTTCAAAATTTTGACGATGTTATTTTAGAGTTCGAAGATGGATGTGAGATTTCGGCTAAGTTAGAATGTTATGCTTTTTTAATTTACGCAACAAATATGAACGATTCAAAAATTGTTCAATTTTATCAAAAAATTTCAGAGGAAATGACAGAAATTAGTGGAGATCTGATTTTTTTTACTAATACAATTAATAACTTTAGTGATAAAGACTTTGAAAAAATTCTCACCAATACCATTAAATATAAAAGTTGGTTAATTAATATTAGAAGATTTAGTAAGCATCAATTAAGTGAAGAGAGTGAGAGAATTTTATTAGATAAAAGTATGACAGCAAATTCTTCTTGGGTTCGTTTTTTTGAAGAGAAGATTAATGATTTAAAATTCTTAATTGATAATAAAGAAGTTAATAGTTCGGAAGCATTAAATCTGTTAACTGACCAAGATGGTTCAATTAGAAAAAAAGCTTCTGAAAGTATAGGCTCTGTCTTTAAAGCCAATGCTAAAATCTTTACCTTCATCACCAATACTTTAGCTAAAGATAAAATTATTAATGATAAATGGAGAAACTATGCAAATCCAGTTGATTCAAGAAATCTTGCTAATAACATTGAAGGGGATGTTGTGGAAGCCTTATCAAATAGTGTTCAAAATCATTATTTGGAAATTTCCCATCGTTATTACAAACTAAAGTCAAAAATATTCAATAAAGATAAATTGAATTTTTGGGATAGAAATGCACCTTATCCAGACTCAAGTAATAAGAAAATTTCTTGGAAGGAGGCGCAAAATATTGTTTTAAAATCTTACGGTGACTTTGACAGTGAGCTTGAACAAATTGCTCAACTTTTTTTTGATAAGAATTGGATCGATGCAGAGCTAAAAGAGGGAAAGTCTCCAGGTGCATTTTCTGCATCCACAATTCCTTCTATTCACCCTTACATACTTATGAATTATCACGGTAAGACCAGGGATGTAATGACTTTAGCTCACGAATTAGGTCATGGTTGCCATCAATATTTATCAGCTAAACAGGGAATGTTACTCTCAGGTACCCCTTTAACTTTATCTGAAACGGCAAGTGTATTTGGAGAAATGATGACGTTTAGAAATTTATTGGAGCATTCAACTAAATCAGAAAGAAAATATTTATTAGCATCTAAAATTGAAGACATGATTAATACTGTTATAAGACAAATTTCTTTTTTTGAATTTGAAAAAATTCTCCATAACGAGCGAAAAAAAGGAGAGTTGCCTACTGAGAGAATTTGTGAAATTTGGATGGAAACCCAATCTAAAAGTCTTGGACCAAATATTGATTTAAGTGGTGACTATAAATATTTCTGGACTTATATTCCTCATTTTATTCACACACCTTTTTATGTTTACGCATATGCCTTTGGTGATTGCTTAGTAAATATTTTAATTCAATTATTTGATGAAGATCATCCTGATTTTAAAAAGTTGTATTTAGATCTTTTAAAAAGTGGAGGCTCTAAACATTATAGTGAAGTACTGGCACCCTTTAATATAGATTTAAAAGATAAAAATTCTTGGGATAAAGGCTTAAGCCTCATAACAGGTTTAATTGATGAGTTTGAGAATTCTCTATAAATGAAAGAAGATAATAATTTATTTTCTAGAGTTAAAAGATATTCCCAAGTAACAACTTCTGTCAGCTCTCTTGCTTCAAGATTTGCAGGAAAAAAATATCTAAATCTTTCTCTAGACGATAAAAAGTTTGCAGCTCAAATTACTCAGATTTTAGGAAATTTGAAAGGTCCTCTTATGAAGGTCGCTCAACTAAGTTCCACAATCCCAGATTTACTTCCGCCGGAATATGCTAAAAAATTATCTGAATTACAATCCAATGCGCCTCCTATGCCTTGGGTGTTTGTGAAAAGAAGAATGAAATCTGAGTTGGGAGAAAATTGGGAAAAACATTTTAAAAAGTTTGAACAAGAGGCAAGTTATGCTGCATCA
Source organism: uncultured Alphaproteobacteria bacterium (assembly GCA_963926395.1). Classification (GTDB taxonomy): domain Bacteria; phylum Pseudomonadota; class Alphaproteobacteria; order HIMB59; family HIMB59; genus HIMB59. Next base: position 20,824 of record CAWUWX010000019.1, on the reverse strand, counting down.
TTAGGCCAAGTACATAAAGCAATATTAAAAACTAATCAAAATGTTGCTTGTAAATTACAGTATCCGGACATGAGTTCAGCAGTAGAAGCTGATTTGAGCCAGCTTAAGTTTATTTTTAAAATTTACTCTAGTTACAACAAGTCTATTCAAATTAAAGAAATATATAAAGAAATCGCTGAAAGACTTAAAGAGGAGTTGGATTATCGTCTTGAATATAGGCATTTAAAAATTTTTAAATATATTCACTCACAAAACTCTTTTGTAAAGATCCCAGAAGTTTATGAAAAAATTTCAACTGATAGACTATTAGTCATGGAGTATTTAAAAGGTAAAAAATTAATAGATTATAAAAAAGCACCTCAAAAAATAAGAAATGAACTTGCAAAAAAACTATTTATTACCTGGTATTTTCCTTTCTATAAATATGGAATTATTCATGGAGATCCTCATTTAGGAAATTATTCAGTTGATGAAAAAAATAACATTAATTTATTCGATTACGGTTGTGTGAGAGTTTTTCCTCCTAAATTTGTAAAGGGTGTAATTGATTTATATTTTGCTCTTAAAAATAAAGATCAAAGAAAAATAAAAGCAGCTTATGTGGCTTGGGGTTTCGATAATATCGATGATCAACTAATGAATACATTAAATAAATGGGCTTTATTTCTTTATGACCCAATACTCCATAATGGAATTAGAAAAATTCAAGAGTCAGATAGTGGTATCTATGGAGCTAAAATAGCAGGAGAGGTTCACCAAGAATTAAAAAAATACGGAGGTGTTAAGCCCCCAAGAGAATTTGTTTTTATGGATAGGGCAGCGGTAGGGCTAGGCTCTATATTCATTCACTTAAAAGCAGAGGTTAATTGGTATAAATTATTTCATGATCTTATAAAGGATTTTGACTTAAAAAAAATAACTGAAAATCAGAAAAAAGCCCTAAAAAATTAATTTTTTCAATTATTTAATAACTGAATCAAATTAATCGATAATTTATTAATAACTAAATTACTCATCTATCACTTGCATTAATTAGTATAAATCATAAATTCTAATACTGTTTTTAATTAACATGTAAGTAAGGAAAATAAATATGATAATCGGTGCACTTAAAGAAAAAAATAAATTTGAAAATCGTGTAGCGATTAGCCCTGAAGAAACAAGAAATTACGTTAAATCAGGTCATCAAGTTTTAATTGAAAAATCAGCTGGCTTATCTTCTGGTTTTTTAGATTCATCTTATAAAGAAGCGGGTGCTTCAATTACTTCTTCCAAAGAAATTTTAAATAAATCTCAAATTCTAGTTAAAATTCAACTACCTTTAAGTGATGAGGTGAAAGAAATGCAACCAAATTCTATTCTCGTATCTCAAGTAAATGTAAATACTAACCAAGAAATAATAAAATCACTCAATACAAAAAAAATATCTGTTTTTGCTTTAGAGAGAATTCCTAGAATAACTAGAGCTCAGAATATGGATATTTTGTCATCCCAGGCTAATTTAGCAGGATATCATGCTGTAATTGATGCGGCTTCAGAATTTAATAGAGTTTTACCTATGTTTATGACTGCTGCTGGAAAAATTAATCCGGCTAATGTATTAGTTGTTGGTGCAGGAGTAGCGGGATTACAGGCGATAGCTACCGCTAAAAGATTAGGTGCTATTGTTTATGCTACAGACGTGAGAATAGCTTCTAAAGAACAAGTTGAAAGTTTAGGCGGAAAATTTGTCATGGTTGAAGATAAAGAGTCTCAAGATTCTGAAACTAGTGGTGGATACGCAAAAGAAATGAGTGCTGAGTATCAAAAAAAACAAGAAGCCCTATTGGCTGAAACTTTAAAGAAAATAGATATTGTAATATGCACTGCTCAAATTCCAGGAAGAAAAGCACCACTAATAATTAAAAAGTACATGTTAGAAAATATGAATGCGGGATCAGTTATAGTAGATCTTGCGGTTGAAAGTGGTGGAAATTGTGAATTCAGTCAAGTTGGAAAAATTATTAACAAAAATGGGGTTAAGATAGTAGGTCATGCTAACGTACCAGGAAGAGTAGCGAATAATGCATCTTCCTTGTTTTCTAAAAATATTTCTAACTTTCTTTCATTAATGGATTTTGAAAGTAAAAAATCTTTATACGATAAAAATGATGAAATTATTAAGGCGACTCTGGTTTGTGCCAGTGGAAAAATATTAATAAATAACTAAGGGGGAAATATGTCAGAATTATCTAATCAATTAGAAAAGTTATCTTATCAAGCTCAAGAACTATCAAATCAAGCGAATAATTTAGCTTCCACTTTAATGGAAAGTCCGAATAGTCATGGAGATTTTTTGGTATTTGGTTTTACAGTTTTAATTTTAGCATGCTTTGTTGGTTATTATGTAGTTTGGTCAGTAACTCCAGCATTACATAGTCCTTTAATGGGAGTTACTAATGCTATTTCTTCAGTCATTATTGTTGGAGCTTTATTGGCTGCAGGACCTATAGACTCTTCTTTATCTAAAATATTTGGATTAATTGCGGTCACACTAGCTGCAGTGAATATATTTGGTGGCTTTGTCGTTACTAATAGAATGTTATCAATGTTTAAGAAGAAACAATAATTAATATGTCTAATATATCTTCAGTACTTTATTTAGTTTCAGCAGTTTTATTTATTCTATCTCTAAGAGGATTAAGTCATCCAACTACAGCTAGAAGAGGAAATTTTTATGGCATGCTTGGAATGGCAATCGCTATTGGTACCACTGTAGCTTCCCCTGGTGTTTTAAGTTATAAGGAAATTACTATAGCCTTTGCGATAGGTGGTTTAATAGGAAGTACAATAGCTTTAAAAATTCAAATGACGGCTCTTCCTCAGTTAGTGGCAGCATTTCATAGTCTAGTCGGTTTAGCTGCGGTTTTTGTTGCTGGTTCAGCATTCTATAATCCTGGAGCATTTGATATTGGTTCTATAGGCGCAATTCCTACTGGAAGTTTAGTAGAGATGGCTCTAGGTACCGCAATAGGTGCAATTACTTTTACCGGTTCAATTATTGCATTTGGAAAATTACAAGGAATTGTCACTGGAAATCCTTTGGTTTTTAAGGGACAACATCTTCTTAATTTTCTTTTAGGTCTTACTATTATTGGTTTAATTATTAAATTTTGTTTAGTTCAATCACCTGAATACTTTTGGTTAATTGTTTTAGCTTCTTTTGCTATTGGATTTCTTTTAATTTTACCAATTGGAGGAGCTGATATGCCGGTTATCGTATCAATGTTAAATTCATATTCTGGATGGGCTGCTGCTGGTATTGGTTTCACACTTTCAAATAATTTATTAATTATTACAGGCGCTTTAGTCGGATCTTCCGGAGCTATTCTTAGTTACATTATGTGCAAAGGTATGAATAGATCATTTTTCAATGTTCTTCTTGGAGGTTTTGGCGGAGAGCAAGCCGTAGCTAGTTCTGGAGAAAAAGATGATCGTCAACCAAAACAAGGAAATGCCGCTGACGCAGCATTCATGATGAAAAATTGTTCTAGTGTGATTATAGTTCCTGGATATGGAATGGCTGTTGCACAAGCCCAACATGCTTTAAGAGAAATGGGTGATATATTAAAGAAAGAAGGAGTGGAAGTTAGATACGCCATTCATCCTGTTGCTGGAAGAATGCCAGGACATATGAATGTTTTATTAGCTGAAGCCAATGTCCCTTATGACGAAGTCTTGGAATTAGATGAAATTAATAGAGATTTCTCAAGTACAGATGTTGCTTTTGTAATTGGGGCTAACGACGTAACAAATCCTGCTGCTAAAACTGATAAAACAAGCGCCATATATGGAATGCCTATCTTAGATGTTGAAAATGCTGGCCAGGTATTTTTTGTTAAAAGAGGTATGGCTAGTGGTTATGCTGGAGTTCAAAACGAATTATTCTTTAGAGACAATACTTTAATGCTTTTTGGTGATGCTAAGAAGGTATGTGAAGCTGTTATAAAAGGTTTAGAAAATTAAGATTAATCGTATTTCTTTTTTCTCATTAGTTTTTTAAATCTTTTTTCAGATTCTTTACGTTCGAGTAGTTTTCTTTCAGATGGTTTTAGGTAGTTTTTTCTAAGTTTAAGCTCTTTAAAAATACCTTCTCTTAATAGCTTTTTCTTAAGGACACGAATTGCCGCTTCAATATTGTTATCTCTTACTTGAACTTCTATAGACAATCTAATAACCTCATAAGGGCGTATTTATACATAAAACATGATGTCAAAGCAAGAAAAAATAGTTAATCAATTTATTAAAGATGTTCCTAAGTTTGGATGGTCTAGAGACACCCTACTTGGATCTGCTAAAAAATTGAAGGTCTCCACTTCTAATTTAGCTAAAGAATTTCCTGGTTTTGAGACAGATATCATTAGATTTATTATTTCTCAAAATAATAAGAAAGTAGAAAAACTTTATAAATCTTTTAACCATGATCGTTTAAGAATGAGAGATAGAATTAAAACCATATTAGAACTTAAGTTTGAAACAAATCAGCATCTCAAGGATTCTCTTCCTGAAATGCTCAAAAATCTTCTTAGACCTGGAAATATATTAAGCTCATTAAAATTATTAAATCAAAATAGTGATTTTATTTGGAAACTTGCTGGAGATAACTCAAATGATTTTAGTTATTATTCAAAAAGAGGATTATTATCAATCGTTTATTTATCTACTTTAATTTATTGGCTCAATGATAGTTCAGATAAGATGATTGGCACTAAGTCGTTTATAAGTAGAGCTGTAGATAATGTTGTAGATGGCATGTCTAAATTAAAACAATTATCTATTTTAAAAACATTAGCGCAAAACTTTTTAGATAAAAAAACTCGGTCTGCGGGTTAAGATCAAGGTCTAGCTGTAATTCCGCCATCAATAATTAATTCAGTCCCTGTAGTATAAATACTTTCATCACTTAATAGAAACATTATTCCTGAAGCAATTCCATCTGGTTGAATAATTTTCTTAATCGGCATAAAATTTTTCATATTCGTTTTTGCTTTAGGATTTTTTTTCCATCTATCTTGCATGGAAGTTTCAATAGCTCCTGGTAAAATAGTATTAGATCGAATATTAAAAGATCCATACTGAATAGCTAAAGATTTTGAAAATCTAATCATTGCAGCTTTTGAGGCTCCATATGCATCTTGAGGTTTGTCATCTCCGGATAAAGCATCTATGGAAGAGATATGCACCATTGAGCCAAATTTATTTTTCTTCATTTTGGGCATAATAATTTTTACTAAATAAGCCATTGTTTTTAGATTTATCTCAAAAACTTTATCCCAAACATTTAAATCCATCTCTTCTGCAGACTTATCTTTATCAAACCATAATACTCCTGTTGTATTCACCAAGTAATCAATGCTTTTATATTTCTGATAAAAAGAATTAATGATTTTTTCTGTTTCTTCAAATTGCGTCAGATCAATTTTTTCATAATGAAAAAATTTATTTTTAAGTATTTTATTTGGCGGTTCTTTAATATCTAATGCTAAAACATGAATTTTTTCTTCAATTAATTTTAGTGCTGTGGATAATCCGACTCCGCCCGAACCACCTGTAACTATTGCTGATTTACCTTTAAAGTTAAGTTTCATTTGAATTTTAAAATACATAATTTAGTAACGAATTCAATCAACTTGTAATTTGTACTTTAGTTAATTATTTTTCTGATATAGATTTTCTTACGGAGAATAATAATCATTATGAATATGCAAAAAACAATTACACCAATTAATAATAGTTTGTATTTAGAAAGACCTTATTTGGAAAATTCTGAAATTGATAAAACTATTGATACATCAGTCAGGGCTTTTAAGGAATGGCGTCAAACAACCGTTCAAGAAAGAATTCAAGTAGTTAATAAGTTTATAGATAATTTAATAAATTTAGGGGAAGAAGTTAAAAAAGAAATTTGTTGGCAAATTGGTAGACCTATTTCTCAATGCGGAAGTGAACTTAGAGGTTTTGAAGAGCGTTCAAGATATATGGTAGAAATAGCCGAGGAGTGTCTATCTGATATTGTTGTAAAAAAAAATAACGAATTTGATAATTATATATTTAAGGCCCCACTAGGTGTTATTTTTATTATGGCTCCATGGAATTATCCTGTTATGACTGCTACCAACACTATTGTCCCAGCTTTATTATCTGGTAATAGCGTAATTTTAAAACATTCATCTCAAACTCCTATGTGTGCTGAGTTAATTGCTAAAGCATTAATTGGTACAGGAATTCCTGAGGGTTTATTTCAATATATTCATACTGACCATAGTTCATGTGAAAAAATTATTTCTGATTCAAGAATTGCTCATGTGGTTTTTACGGGATCTGTTAATGGAGGAAAAGAAATAAAGAAATATATAGGACAACGATTTATAAATGTTGGTTTAGAGCTAGGCGGTAAAGACCCAGCTTATGTTAGATCTGATTGTGATTTAAATCATGCTATAGAGAATCTTATAGATGGTGCTTTTTTTAATTCAGGACAATCATGCTGTGGTATTGAAAGAATTTATGTTGATAAATCTATTTTTAAAGATTTTGTAGATGGAGCAAAAAGCTTAACAGAAAAATATATTTTAGGAGATCCTTCAGATTCTAATACAAACCTAGGTCCAGTGGTTAGAATGTCAGCTGCGAATTTTATTCGATCTCAAATGGAAGAAGCTATTGCTCAAGGCGCAAATAAAATTGTAGATGAAAGTAAATTTGAAATTGCTTCATTAGATAATTGTTATGTAGCTCCTCAAATTCTTGTAAATGTGAATCATGAAATGCGCTTTATGACTGAGGAAACTTTTGGTCCAACAGTAGGTATTATGCCTGTAGAAAGTGAAAATGAAGCCATTAATCTGATGAATGATAGTCCTTATGGCCTTACAGCTTCTCTTTGGACTAAGGATTTTGAATTTGCAAAAAGTTTTGGTAAAAAAATTGATACAGGAACTTTCTTTATGAATAGATGTGATGCTCTGGATCCAGCTTTAGCTTGGACAGGTGTTAAAGATACTGGGGTAGGTTGTTCCTTATCAAAATTAGCTTTTGATCACTTAACAAGACCTCAAAGTTTTCATATGAGAAAAAATGTTTAATTTATTACTATGCCTAAAATAATTTCTTCTTATGTAAAATATATCGATGGTTTAACTTCTATAATAGGAAGAATAACCATGTACTTAGTATTTGTTTTAATGGGGATTCTTGTTCTATCTTTCGTAACAAGAAATATTATTAACTTTCCCTTGATGTGGATCATTGAAATGGCACAATTTACAATGACAGCTTATTATTTAATGGGTGGTGCATATTCTATGATGGAAGATCAGCATGTAAGAATGGATATAGTTTATGGAAACTTTTCAGATAAAAATAAAGCTAGAATGGATTTATTTACTAGTTTCTTTTTAATTTTTTACTTAGTGACACTTTTGATAGGATCTTATTCAAGCTTAATTTATACAATCAATACTAATCAAAAACTTTTTACTGCTTGGGCTCCCTATGTGTGGCCAATTAAAACTATTATGTTATTTGGAATTTTACTCATGCTTCTACAATCTTTCTCAATTTTTTTTAAAGATTTAGCTAAAGTGAAAGGAAAAAAAATCTAAACATGCTTGCTGAATATTTAAGTTACGAGGCGATTGCAATTCTAATGTTTTCAACAGTGTTTGTTATGTTAATTACAGGCCAAAGGGTTTTTGGTGCGATAGGTTTTGTTGCCGCCGCAGCAGCACTCCTTTTATATGGTAATGGTGCTATAGAAATGCCTTATACCGCTACCTGGAAGCTTTTTAAATGGTACCCAATGTTAACACTCCCTCTTTTTATTTATATGGGTTATATGATTTCTGAGTCGGGTATCGCTAGCGATCTTTATAAAATGTTTCATTATTATTTTGGAGGTGTTCAAGGTGGTTTAGCTATAGGCACAATGGGTATGATGGTTGCAATTTCTGCAATGAATGGATTGAGTGTTGCCGGAATGGCTGTAGGTGCAACCATAGCAATACCTGAAATGTTAAAACGAAATTATGATAAAAGAATGATTACGGGTGTAGTCCAAGCAGGAAGTTCTTTGGGTATTTTAATACCTCCAAGTGTTGTTTTGGTTTTATATGGAATGATTGCAAGACAGCCGGTAAGCAAACTTTGGTTGGCAGGAGTCGTACCTGGTTTAATGATGGCATCTCTTTTTATTCTCTACATCTATATTAGATGTAAACTTCAACCAGAGTTAGGCCCTGTACTTTCAAAGGAAGAAAGACAAATTTCATTTATTGAAAAATTAAAATTATTAAGAGCAGGTATTATTCCTTTTGTTATTTTTTTTGTGATGACGGGTTTATTTATAATGGGTATTGCAAGTTTAGTGGAATGTTCTGCTGTTGGTGCTTTAGCAGCAACCATTGCAGCTTTTGCCAAAGGTAGATTAACTAGAAAGACCATAGATGATGTTTTAAAAAAAACCTTAGGTGTATCATGTATGTTTATGTGGATCATACTAGCGGCTCTTTGTTTTGGTGCAGTCTTTGATGGTATAGGAGCTGTCAAAGCAATCGAAAACTTATTTATTGAAAGATGGAATTTGAGCCCCTGGGGAGTTTTGATAATGATGCAGCTATCATATATTTTAATGGGAATGTTTTTAGATGATACAGCAATGCTAGTGATTGTCGCTCCACTATATGTCCCGTTAATTATTTCTCTTGGTTTTAATCCTGTTTGGTATGGAGTTTTATATACAATCACTTGTCAGATCGCTTATATGACACCCCCGTTTGGATATAATTTATTTTTAATGAGAGCTATGGCGCCTAAAGAAATATCTTTGCTTGATATTTACAAATCAATTATTCCCTTTGTTTTTGTTATGCTTTTTGGATTAGTTCTTTTAATGATTTTTCCTCAGCTAGCTCTTTGGCTTCCTGAAAAAGTCTTAGGTTATTAAGCTTTTTAAAAAATAATTATTCACATTTTATCCATTTCTATAATATGCAATCTTTGCATATACTGTTATAATTTTATGGAATCATAGGAGGAATAATTATGGTTGATGAAAGTAAGATTAAAAAATCAAATAGAAGAGGTTTTCTAAAAAAAGCTGGTTTAGTTACGGCAGCAACAATTGGAGCTTCTGCTGTTAAGGCGCCTTACGTATATGCGGCTACTAATCCAATTAAATGGAGACTTCAAACATACTCGGGAGCACCTTTAGGAGCTCACGTTATACTTCCACAAATCGAAGCTTTTAATAAAGCTGCTCATGGTGAAATGGAAATTGAGCTTTATTATGCTGATCAATTAGTACCAACTGATGAATTATTTAGAGCAATGCAAGCAGGCACTATTGATGCTGTTCAAAGTGATGACGCTACTATGGGATCACCTGTAGATATTAGTCAATTCGGAGGTTACTTTCCTTTTGCTACTCGATACAGTCTAGATGTACCAGCTATGTTTAAGTATTATGGCTTAGATGAAGTTTGGGCAGAAGCTTATGGAGAAGTGGATAATGTTACTTGGTTAAGTACTAGTGCATGGGATCCTTGTCATATTTTTACCGTTAAGAAAAAAGTCACATCTCTAGCTGACTTAAAAGGTTTGCGTGTGTTTGGTGTTCCGACTGCAGGTGCTTTTATGCAGAGATATGGATTAATTCCAGTAACTGTGCCTTGGGATGATGTTGAAGTTGCTATGCAGACTGGCGAGTTAGATGGAGTTGCTTGGTGTGGATTTACAGAAGCATACGAAGTGGGCTGGGCTGATATTTGTAATTACGCATTAACAAATGCTGTAACAGGTTCTTGGTTTGGTTCATATTTCGCTAACACAAATAGCTGGAATAAATTATCTCCAAAACTTCAAGAGCTTTTCAAAATGTCAATTGATCAATCTCATTACTATAGACAAGTATGGTATTGGGGTGGTGAGGCTAAGCTTCGTGTAGAAGGTAAGAAAATGGAATTAACTAGCTTACCTGCTAACGAATGGGCGCAAGTCGTAGAAGATGCTAAAGGTTTCTGGGATGAAAGAGCTGCCGTTAGTCCACGTTCTGCAAAAGTTGTAGATGCTTTCAAAAAGTACTCAGACGTAATGGACAAAGCGGGATACCCTTACAGATAAACAATTAAATAAATCACTCCAGTATATATTGCTGGAGTGATAATTTTCTATTATAAGGTTCATATGACTATCACATTCAAAGAATTAAAAAAACAAATTGAAAAAAAGCAAATTGATACTGTATTAGTCGCTCTTTCCGATATGCAGGGAAGATTAACTGGTAAGAGAGTAACAGGGAAAGCGTTTCTAGATTACGTTCATAAAGAAACTCATTTTTGTAATTATTTGTATGCGGTTGATATGGAAATGTATACGGTTCCAGGTTTTAAATCTTCTTCTTGGGAGACAGGTTACGGGGATATGACTGTTAAGACAGATCCTAATACTATTAAAGTATTACCTTGGTTGGAAAAAACAGCTCTTATTTTAGGTGATTGCTTTGAAGGTGATGGAAAAACACCCGTTCAACACTCCACCAGACATATTTTAAAAGAAGCTATCAATAAGGCCAACTCAATGGGATACCAGCCGATGATCGGATCAGAGTTAGAGTTTTATTTATTTAATCAAACTTATGATGAAATTCATCATGGTCATTATAAAAATTTTAAAGAGTCATCTTGGTATATTGAAGATTATATGATCTTCCAAACAACAAAAGATGAACCTTATATGAGAGATTTAAGAAATGGCTTACTTGATGCTGGTGTTTATGTTGAATGTTCTAAAGGGGAGGCTTCTCCAGGACAGCAAGAAATTAATGTTGTTTATACGGATGCTTTAAGTATGGCTGATAGCCATATATTAATAAAAAATGCTGCAAAAGAGATAGCTTTTAAGCACAATAAGGCAGTAAGTTTTATGGCTCAATATAGCAACAAAGCATGTGGTTCCTCTTCTCATATTCATAACTCTTTAATGGACATGAAAACAAAAAAAAATGTCTTCGCTGATCCTAAAGATAAAAGAGGAATGTCTAAAATATTCAAAAGTTATATTGCTGGTCAAATTGAATTTTTAAGTGATATCTCAATTTTTTTAGCACCTAATATCAATTCCTACAAAAGGTTCCAAGAGGGCTCTTTTGCTCCCACTAAAGCTGCATGGGGAGTTGATAATCGAACAGCTGGTTTTAGATTAGCTGGACATGGAAATTCTATCAGAATTGAATGTAGAGTTCCTGGTGCTGATGTTAATCCTTATCTCTCTTTTGCTGCTTTAATTCAAGCGGGTTTATATGGCATTGAAAATAAATTAACACTAGAAGAGCCTGTCTCAGGAAATTTATATTCTAATAAAAAATTAAAAGAAGTTCCTAAAACATTAAGAGAAGGAATAGAGTTGGCAAAAAACTCCAAACTTCTTCCTAAAATATTTTCTAAAGAAGTTCTAGATCATTATATTCATGCAGCAGAGTGGGAACAGTCAGAATACGATAAATCTGTTAATGATTGGGATCATAGAAGATATTTCGAAAGAGCTTAACAGGATAAAAAAGGAGATACTGATGCAAAATATGAATTGGAATTACCCAACAACAATTTGGTTTGGACTAGATAGGTCAAAAGAAATTCAATTAGCCTGTGATAATCTAGGTATGAAAAATCCCTTAATTGTTACGGACCCAGGACTTCTACAAACTAATATTATAGAAAGCATTAATAGCTCTCTTAAAATTAAAACAAATATTTTTTCAGATGTTCAAGGCAATCCTACAGGAACTAATGTGGAGGAGGGTGTTAAGATATTTAACAAAAATAACCATGATGGCGTGATAGCAATCGGAGGCGGTTCAGGAATGGATGTGGGTAAAGGTATTGCTTTTTTAGCGGAACAAACAAGACCGCTTTGGGATTTTGAAGATGTGGGAGATTGGTGGACAAGAGCTGATAGTTCTAAAATTAAACCTATTATCGCTATACCAACTACTGCTGGAACTGGGTCAGAAGTGGGTCGAGCGTCAGTTTTTTTAAACGAAGAAACACATAAGAAAAAAATTATTTTTCATCCTAAAATGTTACCCCAAATTTCTATTCTAGACCCTAATCTAACTTTAAATTTACCCCAGTCTATTACGGCAGGAACAGGTATGGACGCTTTAGCTCATTGTTTAGAAGCTTATTCATCTCCTTTTTATCACCCAATGGCCGAAGGGACAGCTTTAGAGGGTCTTAGATTAGTGAAGGAAAATTTGTTAGAGGTATTTCATAATGGTTCTAATGTTGAGGCAAGAGCTAATATGTTAGTGGCTTCTATGATGGGCGCTGCTGCTTTTCAAAAGGGTTTAGGCGCTATTCACTCCATTACTCATCCTGTGAATTCTATCTATCATACACATCACGGCACAACGAATGGAGTTGTGATGCCGTTCGTTCTCCATTTTAATAAATCAAAGATTGAAGATAAAATTATTCGATTATCTAACTTTCTCGATATTCCTGGAGGATTTGATGGAATATTAGACTGGATTATCTCTCTGAAGAAAGAAATGAATATTCCTCTTACTTTAAAAGATATGGGAGTGAAGGAAGGTGATGAAATTAAATTAGCACCACTGGCTCAAGAGGATCCAAGTACGGGAGGAAATCCTGTAGAGATGACAGAGGAAAAATTTAAAATATTAATTAAAGATTGTATCGCAGGAACTTATTCTTAGATAGTTTTTGAAATTTTTATAAAATCACTGTGTGCTTTTTTTGAAATAGAAGCAACGACATTACCTCCTGATTTAAGACTTAACTGATTACCTTTCCAGTCGGTAATAGTTCCACCCGATTCTTCTATTAAATTAACTAAAGGAAGGAAGTCGAAAGGTTTTAAATCGCATTCCGCAACCATCGGTATCTTACCCTCTGCAAGTAAGCCGTACTGAACACAATCACCACCAAAAACATAATACCGAATAATTTTACCAATTTTATTATAAATTTTATTTTCAGGTAATTCTTTAAATGCAGACATTCCTGAATGACTAATGACCATTTCCTTAAGACTTAAAAAAGATTTATTTTTTTTAATTTTCTTATTATTGAGATACGCACCTTTTCCTTTGATGCCCTTCCAGTTTTTTTTCATTAATGGACTATTGATAATGCCAAATATAGGTGCACCATAATGAAGAAGGGTTATTAATGTTCCGAAAGCATGATTTCCATGAATAAAATTTTTAGTTCCATCGATAGGATCAATAACCCAAATAAACTCATTATCTATTTTTGAATTTTTAAATTCTTCACCATAAATACCATGAGTTGGATATTTCTTTTTAATTTCTTTTCTAAAATTACTTTCAATTAATTTATCAATTTTCGTCACGGGTGAGCTATCTTTTTTATATTGCACCGAAATTGATAGCTTGTGTTGTGTTAATATAATTTTTTCAGATTTCTTAATTAGTTTTTCTGCAAAGCTTATATAAGAATTAAGAGTTTTTTGTTCAATTGACATCTTTAATGTACCTTAGAGAGAATTTTACTAAATATTAATTCAAAATTCTCTACTTGCTGAGCTCCATTAATAACTAATTGTTGATTTACTATAAAAGTAGGGACGCTATTAATTCCCATTCTTCTAGCTTCTAACTCCTCATTAGCTAAGGGCTCTATATTATTCTTATCAGTTAAATATTGTTTAAATTCATCTTCATTAATTTGATGATTTTTTGCAATATCAAGAAGAATAGTGGGGTCACCTATATCCATCCCTTTGAGAAAATATGACTGAAATAAATCTTCAATAACATCATTTTGTAAATTCTTTTGATAAGCTAGAGCTAAAAGTCTATGAGAATTAAATGAATTAGGAGTCACTTGAATTTTGTCAAATTGAAAATCGATATTTTCTTTTAATCCTTCGTTATGAATGTTTTCATAGACCGTATTGGCCCCATCTTCACTTCCAAACTTGGATACTAAATATTCTTTTCTATCCATCCCATCAGCTTGCATATTTGGATTAAGCTGAAATGGTCTCCATGTAATTTTAAACTCTTCATGAGAAAACTTAGATATAGCTTTATCTAATCTTTTTTTACCAATATAGCACCAAGGACAAACGGTGTCTGAAAAAACATCAATTTTAATCATTTAGCTAAACTTATATTCTATTATTAAAAATTAACAAAAGTTATTTGTTTTGTTATGATATTTTTAACAAAAGGAGATTCTTATGATTGAAAACTTTAATGGGATTTTTTATTTAGCGATATTTTTACTAATATTAGTGATGAATATTTTTTATGCATATCAATGCTTATTTAACACTAAGAACTTCATGGATAAATACGCTATAGATGTGACTTCTGCTTTCTTTGCTCGATTTGCAGGTAGCTTTGTAGCTGGAACAGTTCTAATGCAATTCTATATTCTTTATAGGGGCACCGAAGGAACTTGGGCTTTTTTTAATTTTCTTTTTATAACTTTGTTACTGATAGCTTGTGCTGCTTTTTACACAACTGAAATTGACAAATTGGGAAGAACTGAAAAAACCAGTAAAGAAGGATATCTATCAACAGGCGCTTTAGCTATCATGACTGGCGTTCTTTGTTTCGGATTAGCTGATAAAATCTATATGTAAATTATATTAAGGACGACTTAAGTTGTCCTTAAATAAATAAATATTAATTTTATCAAATAAAACTAATATTTACTTGATGTCACTAGCATACGCTAAAGAAAGAGAAGATTTAGCAGCAGCTTTTCAATGGACTGCGAGACTGAATATGCACGAAGCAGTGGCCAACCATTTTAGTTTTAGTGTTGAGGGGGGTAATAAGTTCCTTATAAATCCAAATCAAAAACATTTTAGTCAAATCAAATCATCCGACATTTTAATTTTAGACATAGACGAAAAAGAACCTTTTAAATTAAAAAATGCGCCAGATCCAACTGCCTGGGGCTTACATAGTTCGCTTCACAAGCATGTTCCTCATGCAAAGTGTGTAATGCACGTTCATCCAATTTATTCTACCGTTTTAGCCTCTCTTAAAGATAGTTACTTAAAACCAATTGATCAGAATACAGCGATATTTTTTAATAGGATGATAGTTGACGATAATTTTGGAGGCCTAGCTTTTCAAGATGAAGGAATAAGGTGTGCTAAGTATTTCAGTAATCCAAAAATAAAAACTATGATCATGGGAAACCACGGTTTATTAATTCTAGGTGATGATATAGCAGACGCATTTAATAGAATGTATTATTTTGAAAGAGCTGCTGAGACCTACATTAAAGCACTACAAACGAAAATGCCTTTAAGGGTTCTGTCTGATGCTATTGCTGAAAAAACAGCATTAGAGATGGAAGATTATCCTGGACAATCCCAATCTCATTTTAATGAAATAACAAATATTTTATTAAAAGAGGGAAGTGATTTTAAAAAATAATGAATACTATTCAATGGCTTTGGAATTCTATTGAAGTATTAATGATTTTAGGTGTGAGTATAATTATTATTGGAATTATATTAAAAAAGAAAAAATATAATTATATTGTTTTTTGACTATGCCTTTGTAGCTCAGTGATAGTGCACATCATTGGCGACACTTTAGTTCTGTAAACCAATGATCTAATTTTTTGATGAATAAGTAATTAGTAGTATAAAAATGGAGATCATAATGAAAAAAATATTAATAACATTATCCTTAGTGCTTTTTACCAGTTCAGTCTATGCAGGTTCATGTCCTAATATGGCGAAAAGTTTAGATGATATGATTGCAGAAGCCCAAATATTAAGAGATCAAGGTATGGCAGCTCACGACGCTGGTGACCATGCAAGATCAGAAGAGCTATTGAATCAAGCTATGGAACTTTTTAAAAGCTAATAAAAAATCAAAAATATTTTAAAGCAGGTATAGAATTTTTATCTGCTTTAAATACTAATTTAATTATATACTTACAAATATATCTTATGCCTTCGTAGCTCAGTGATAGAGCACGTCATTGGTAATAGCGTAGTTTTGAGTAATGTTGAACGAAATCAAGCAATTTCAAACAATAGGGATTGAAGAAAAACCAAAGATTATCAACGATTACCAAATAACTCCAAAAAAAGTTATACAAAAGTTCTACACTTTGACCTTATTTGATAAAATTAAGAGGGCGTTTTAAGTATTAAAGTTTTTTTATTTCTATAAAATGGAATTGTGAAAAAATTACTAATAACAATATTTTTCTCATTGTTTTTAATAACAAGTGCCTTTGGTGAAAAAATTCAAATAAGTGATAATTTAAGAAAAATTGTAAATGGAGACAAAGTTAAGTATCAAATACTTTACCAGATACCTTCTAAGGGTAAAATATGGCTCCAAGCTGTTCCTATCGGTGATGAAAATGCAGCCACTGAAGGTAAGAAAGTTAGTGGTATGAAACTGCAAGAATTAAAATTTATTGAACTAATTATATCTGATGGATATGTTGTATCGAAAAAAGGTTTATCGAAAGCGGCAAGAGAACAAAAAAAAGCTCACACTAAAGATAAAAAATCTTCAAGTGGTAGTGGTTGCTAATTATACTTTTTAATCCTTAAATCTAAGAATCAATCTGTAAATGATATTAACTCCTGAAAATGATAAAAATCTCATACTTACATTAGTTGAGTTTTCTTATGCTGAATATGGATCCGCACTGGAAATGTTAAGGGCCTCTAAATTTGTCGAGTCTCCAGATTTGAAAATGGGCTATATAGAACACGCTATTGACGAATATAGGCATACAGAATTAATATATGAAGTAATTGCCAATCAAATAATTGATAGTGAAAATTTAAATCCAAGAGATATTAAATTCAAACCATTAAATGTAATTTTAAAAGGTTACATTGATAAAAATGCATTTTTAGTCGAAAAACTTCGTTTAAAAAATTTTGTAGAATTTGTTTATTCAAATGAATTTCTTGCAAAAATCTCATTTGATAAACTTAAATTAAGAATTAAGGATAGAAAATCAATTAAAATTATTTCTGGAATAATGGAGGAAGAGCAGGGACATGCTGACAGTTCCATCGATACTTTAAATGATATAATGAGAGACGAACATAGACATTGGGGTTATGCTAAAAAATATTATGAAAATAAATATCCTCAATCTAAATTAAAATTAGCCTTCTTAAGAGAAAAAATAAAAAATAGATTAAGATTAATCTATTTAAAAAATTTTAAATTTTTAAGTAATATTTTTGATCCTTTAATAAATTTATTAATATTAGTATTTGCTCCAATCTCTCTTTTAATTAAACTACCCGAGGATAATAGAAAAAATATCCTAGATAATGATTTCAACTCTATTATTTAAATGTTTTTAGGAGTATCAGCTTTTTATCATGAATCATCTGTAGCTCTTGTTTCTAAAAATGGAGATTTAATAGATTTTCAAAAAGAAGAATGGCATTCAAGAGTAAAAGGAGATAAATCTTTCCCAAAACTCTCTATTGAAAAAATTATAAAGGATAATCAGGATGATTATCCTAATATAACAGAAATTATTTTTTATGAGAGACCGTTAAGGGCCTGGTTAACGGTTATTAAAGACACAATTAAAAATCATGGCTATCTTAATGATTTATCTAAAAATTATTTTAGAAATTTCTTTAACGGATCTATGTCTTTTTATAAAGAAATTTCAAAATTTAAAGAATTAAAAAAATGTAAAATCAAATACTTTGACCATCATTTAAGTCATACCTACTCTGCTTTAATGTATTCAGAATCGTTTTTTCCGAAAATTTCAGTTGTTATTGATGGTATAGGTGACAACAAAACTATTTCAATATATAAAATAAATTCATTAACAGATATAAATTTAATTTGGTCTCTGGATTATCCTTATTCTGTAGGTTTATTTTATTCTGCAATTACTGATTTCCTTGGGTATGGTGTAAATAATGGAGAGTTCAAGGTGATGGCTCTTAGTTCTTATGGAAAACCTGTTTTTAAAGATGAGTTTTATAAAATTATGAATTTTAAAGATGGTAAATTTAACTTCGATACTTCGTTTTTCTCTTACCAATATTCTACTAATAAATCTTATTCAGAAAAATTATTAAATTTAATTGGAGAGCCGAGAATGTCTCTCAACAATCTGGATATGACTGATCCAAACTTTAGTAAATATGCTGATATAGCATCAAGTGCACAAAAAATATTAGAAGAAATAGTCATCAAGATATTTGATTACGCTTATAAAAAAACAAAAATAAACAATTTCATTTTTTCTGGAGGTGTTGCTTTAAATTCAACACTGGTATCAAAAATTTCAGATCTCAGCTATATAAACAGTTTAGAAATTCCACCCTCTCCAGGTGATTCAGGCGCAAGTATAGGTGCTGCTTTTTACTTAAGCTGCGATCCAAAAATCACAAAACCTATTTCAGTTAATCTCTACACTGGTAAAGTCAAATACAGTAAATATTTTATAGAGCAGAAATTAAATAAATTATATGATGATAAAAATATAATTAAAGGTGCGGCTGAACTAATTAATGATCAAAAAATAATTTGTACTTGCTTAGGAAATATTGAAACTGGACCGAGAGCGCTAGGTAATAGATCTTTTTTATGTGATGCAAGAAATGAGGAATTGGTAAAAAAACTAAATTCAGATATAAAAAGAAGATCAGATTTTATTCCTACCGCTCCTGTAATGTCTATAGAGACATCTAAAAAATATTTTTTAATAAATAAAATTAATGAAAAATTAGCAGAAACAATGTCGACCATTGTTATGGCAAATGATAATGCATTATTAAGATATAAGTCAATTTTACATTTTGATTTTACAGCAAGAATTCAAATTGCAAAAAAAAATACATTTATTAGCAATCTACTTAGTTCAGAAAATGCTAATTTTGAAATTTTAGCGAATACTTCTTTCAATATCTCTTCTGATCCTATGGTTTATTCTTTAGAGGATGCTATTATGACAATGAAAAGAACAGGTTTAAAATATTTAATAACTGATTTTGGAATTTTTGAAATACGATGAATTTTATAAAGTTCGTATTACATATTATAAAAAGATCTTATTTAAAATTAAGCATTTTTCAAAAATTTTTAATTACAATTTTGATACTTTCTAATCTTTTAATAGGAATAATATCATTTATAAAAATAGTATTACCTTTTACTTATGTCGCAATTTAAGATTAGATATTTTTCTCTTATCTTTGTTTTAATTTTTACTCTTATTATTGGCGCCTATTTTAATTATAAAAAACTATGTTTGTCATTCATTCCTTATGGAGTCTCAGATTTTAATTATGTCACTTTAGGTAGCGATAAAGATTTTTGTCTAAAAATTATAGATAAATCAATTAAATTTATTACTAATGAAAAAGGTGCGAGAATTATTAAAAATAAAAGTCATGCAAATTTAAAAGTTTTTGGAGATAGTCAGGTTTTGGGTTTAGAAGTAAATTCTCATAATGATTACTTTTTAAGCGAGGAATTCAACAATAATTCTTTTGAAGTTTATGCAGCTCCAAATAATGGCCCTTATGAAGTAATTAACAGATTAAATGAACTGGAATTTAATCCCAACGAGAATGTTGTTATAAATTTTAACATATCAGTTGATATTTATAGATTAAATGACTGGTATCCAGAAAATTTCATTTCTTTGCATGAAAAACATATCGATTTAATTCACCAAGTTCCTTTTTTAGCTGACATTTTTATGCTGTATAATATTTTATTTAAAAATAACTTCACTATCAAAAGAAGTGATCTTTTTGACATGCAAGCCTTATTTCTTGAACAAAATCTAAATACTTTAAATTATGAATTAAAAATTTATTTAGATGATTTAAATGAAATTTTATTTAAAAAAAATATAACAGCAACTTTGATATTTTCAACACCTTACTGGCTATATTCAAGTAATGATGCTTCATTTAAAATTTTGAATATGGAAATTTTTGATAAATATAAGGAGCTAATTTCTATAATTGAAAATTATTCATTTATAAATTATTATTCTCAGATTAAATTTGCTAGGACAAAAGAACCAACTATTATCCAAAGATATGAATTTACTTCTGACAATAGACATATAAAAAATTATTTACTTAAAAAAATTATTTACTTCAATTAATAATTAAATTGTGTTTTAAAAAATTGATAAATCTTATTTTATAATTGTCTATTGAAATTAACCCATATAATTATATTGTTTTTTACTATGCCTTCGTAGCTCAGTGATAGAGCACGTCATTGGTAATGACGGGGTCGGAAGTTTGATTCTTCTCGGAGGCACCACAAAAATCAAAAATTTATTTAACTGGTATAATATAACTTGCGGGATAATTTCTATGCTTATCAGTAATAGCATCGACGATACCAAAATCAATAAATACCGCACTGGCAACAATTTTTGCTCCCATGGTACTTGGTATTGATCCAAAACCCGTTTTGCCATTTTCTGACTTACAATTGAATTGAAGATTATCATCTGATCTTCTTATGCTGACACTAGTAGGTATGTCTGCAGTCCAAGCACCTCTCTTATTAGTCAAATTACAAGTTCCTTCACTACCATCACTAAAAGACAATAATATTGGAACATTAGCATCATTAGTGATACTCGCACAACTTGACAAAAAAAGAATTGAAAATAATAAGTAGTATTTATTCATCATTTAATCATAAAGTTATAGGCAATAATTGAAACCAAAAAATTAATCAATCTTCTTTAATGTGCATCTGTATAAATTTTTTTAAAATGTTGAAAAATAA
>CAWUWX010000018.1:0-51236 GCA_963926395.1 uncultured Alphaproteobacteria bacterium | reverse complement strand
TGTCTTCTTCTCTTTAAAACTCCTATTTCTCTTACTTTATTTGTAGGTTTATTTTTTTTAATATCAATTAATTCTATTGCCTCTTTTAACCCTATTTCTAAAACGTCATATTTTCTTCCAAGCGAAGCAAAAATATCTTTATATTTAACGTATGGTCCATAGGCACCAATGTTTGCAATAATTTCATCCTCACTTTCAGGGTAGAGTCCAAGAGTTATAGGAAGTTTAATTAATTGACTTGCTATATTCATACCAATATTCATGGCGTCATAATTTTTTGTTAAAGTAACCCTTTTAGGTTTTTCATCGTCTTGATCAGTACCTAGTTGTAGATAATAGCCATAAGGACCTAAGTGAACTGCTATTTCTCTGTTGCTATCTGTATCTCTACCAAGGACTCTGGGAAAAACTACTATGTCTTCTCCTTCACGATTTTTAGGATTAATTTCTTTTATAAATGCACCAATGGATACGGTATATTTACATTCAGGATAATTAGAGCAACCTATAAATCCTCCCATTTTACCAACCTTTACGCCTAAACTTCCTTCGCAATCTTTTGTGTTTGCCCATGATGAACATTTTACATCCACTTCTCCTCCAAGTTTTTTAAAAATTACAGGTGACAGTTCATCGTTAATGACATCGTAAACTTCTCTATTGGCTTTACTCATCACTTCATTGATATAAAATTCAAAATCCTTCCAAAAATTAAGAACTATTGTTTTCCATTCGGCTTTACTAATAGCGATATCGTCAAGTTGATTTTCTAAGTCTGCAGTAAATTTGTATTCTAAAAATTTTTCAAAATAGTTGCATAAAAATACATTAACAACTCTACCTCTATCATTAAGAAGAAAAGCTTTCCCATTTTTTAAAACATATCCTCTATTAACAATTGTTTGAAGAATAGAAGCGTAAGTGGAAGGCCTTCCTATATCTAATTCTTCTAATTTTTTGACTAGGCTAGCATCAGTATATCTTGATGGTGGAGATGTGAAGGATTCAACGGATTCAATTGAATCGATGCTAAAGGGATCCCCCACTTTTACTGAATCGAGTATGGAAAAAGCTTCTTCCGCATCATCGTCTTGTATGTTGTAAGCTTTTTTATAACCATCAAAAATTAATTTCCCAATTGTAGCTTTAAGACTAATCGAATTTTCTTCATTAGAAATTCTAATTGTTGATAATTTAGTTTCTGCATTAACCATTTGTGAAGATATGGTTCTTCTCCAAATCAAATTATAAAGCTTGTATTGTTCATCTGTTAAACTGTCTTTAATAGATTCTGGATGAATATTAATATCGGTAGGTCTTATAGCTTCATGAGCTTCTTGAGCACTTTTTTTCTTAGTTTTATAAATAATAGGATCTTTAGGTATGTATTGTTCGCCATATTCACTTTTTATTTTATCTCTAAGAATAGAGATTGAATCATCGGATAAAGAAATACTATCTGTTCTCATGTAAGTAATAAGTGCAACTGTTTCTAATCCTATATCAACACCCATGTATAATCCTTGTGCTACAGTCATTGTTTGACTTGCGCTAAAATTTATCTGGCTGTTTGCAGTCTGCTGCAGCATCGAAGTGTTAAAGGGAGCTTTTGGTTTTCTTGAAACATTCCTGTCATCAATAGCTTTAATAGAGTAAGACTGGTTTTCAATTTTAGTGATAGCTAATTGAGCTTGATCCTCTTCTTTAAAGAACATTTTATCAACTTTGCTTCCTTCAAAATTTGTTATGGAAGTTTCAATCGGGTCATTATTAATTTTTCCATTAATTAATATCTTAAAAAATCTATCCGGTTCAAAATTTTCTATTTCAATTTCTTTTTCATATACAAGTTTCACAGCAACAGACTGAACTCGACCAGCCGATCTACTGCCTGGCATTTTTCTCCATAAGACTGGCGATAAGTTATATCCAGCTAAATAATCAAGACTTCTTCTAGCCATATAGGCTGAAACTAAATCCGCATCAACATCTCTAGCTTTTTCAAAACTAAGAAGTACGGCGTTTTTTGTAATTTCATTGAAAGTTATTCTTCTAAATTTTTTAGAATCCACATCATTTTCTAAAGAATTAACTAAATGCCAAGTAATAGCCTCTCCCTCTCTATCGGGATCAGTGGCTAGATAAATTTTTTCATAACTGGATGCTTTTTTTCTAATGCTATCTAAAAGTTTTTCTCCAGCGGCAGTAGTTTCCCAGTTAAGAATAACATCTTTTTGGTCATCGGATATTACAACTCCATTTTTTTTAGCTAAATCTCTAAAATGACCAACTGTAGCGATTACTTCAAATTCATCTCCTAAATACTTATTGATTGTTTTAGCTTTTGCGGGAGATTCAACTATTAAAAGGTTCATTAGAAATCAATTTTGTTTTCATTTCTATTGATTAGTCTTTTTATATTTTCTTTATGTTTAAAGTAAATAATTATCATCAATAGCAATATAAGCGTTTTGTTAAAGCCACCATCTATAAAAATAAAATTTGCTATTGTCAAAATAAATATTGAAATTAAAGCTCCTAAAGAAGAAAGTTTAGTCACTTTAACCGTTAAAACCCAAGTCGTTATTGACAAAATTGCAGAATAGGGCTCTAAAAATAAAAAACCTCCAAATAGTGTCGCTACTCCCTTACCGCCCTTAAATTTTAACCAAACTGGATATATATGACCAATTATTGAAAAGAAAATAATGGCCACTTTATACTCTTGATAAAATACAAAGTCATAATTTTTTATTATTATTAATGCAATAACTGGTTTAATGGAATCAAGTAATAAAACTATTGCACCTGTTTTTTTTGATACCGTTCTAAAAACATTTGTTGCACCTATATTTCCCGAACCTTCTTTTGTAATATTTTTTCCTGTTAAGATTTTAGTAATAATTAAACCGAAAGGAATAGATCCAATTAAATAGGCAAATGCAAAAAATAAATATTCCATAAGTTAAACTTAAAAAAGATATTCTAAGCAGGCCATTCTCACATACACACCCATATTTACTTGATCTAGAATTAAAGATTTATGATAGGTGTCTAAAACCTGATCACTAATTTCAATATTTCTATTAACTGGTCCTGGATGCATTAAATAGGGACTGGATTTTAAATGGTTTAAATTTAAACAATATTGACTCTTAAACTTAGATACCGAAGATCTTAAATTTTTATTAATTCTCTCTTTTTGTATTCTTAACATCATGATCACATCTAAATTACGGATATTATCTAAACTATTGCTGTAACTAATATTTTTATTAATTTTTAATAGTTCTTTTTTATCTAAAAAATAATCAGGCGCAATTAATTCAATATTGTATTTAAGTTTTGTAAATAATCTAATATTAGAGTGAGCTACTCTACTATGCTTGATATCTCCACAAATACCAATCGTAATTTTTTTATTACCAAATTTTTTTTTTAATAGTGCGTAATCTAATAAGGATTGAGTGGGATGTTCATTTATTCCATCTCCTGCGTTGATAATAGGTATTTTATAATTATTATATATTTCTTTTGGTGAAAATTCTTTTTGGTCTCTAATAATTAGAGCATCGGGCTTCATACTCACTAATGTGGCCATGGTATCATTAAAGGTTTCACCTTTAGAGAGAGAGCTTTTATCAAAATTAATATTTATTATATTATGACCAAGTTTTTTAGCGGCTAATTCAAAACTTACTGTTGTTCTGGTAGACGGCTCTAGAAAAAGATTAAATATATTTTTTACTTTAGATTTTTTGATCTTTTTTTTATTTAACGAAAATTTAATTGCATCATCAGCTATTTTATTAATTTCTTTTAGACTCAAGTCATCAATGGATATTATTTTTTTAATCATTTTTGTAATTCTGATATAAGGCTAAGAAATCATCCAGGATTAGACAAGCACTTTTTTCATGAATATTCATTTTACTAATCTTATCATGCTTCTTGTATTGTTTACTGCTTAGTCTTTCATCTATGAGATAAATAGGAGTATCTTTAATGTTTAGTAATTTTTGAATAAAAACATTTACGTTTTCTATCATTTTTGATGTCGACCCATCTAGGTTATAAGGTTTTCCAATAATTAATCCATAAATATTATATTCCCTCATAATTTCCGGAAATTGATTTAATAACTCTAATTCATTAAGGGTTTTAAAAGGAATGGCTATTAAGTTGGTATCATCACTTATAGCTATCCCTAAATTTTTTAATCCAAAGTCTATAGATAAGAATTTTGATCTATATTTATTGTTAATTAAAAATTCTGATATATTATCTACCACCATATTTATGTCTGATATTAATATTAAAAAAGTATCTTATCTAGCAAAGCTTGAACTAAATGAAGAGAAAGCTGCTTTATATGAGAAATCATTAAGTGAAATTATAGAATGGGTAGATAATTTGAAAAAATTAGATACTGAAGGTGTAGAGCCATTACATAATATTACTGAAAAAAGTCAAAATTTAAGAAATGATGAGGTTTTAAAAGAAAATTCAACTGAACAAGTACTATCTAATGCTCCTGAGAAAGCTCAAAATTTTTTTAGAGTTCCGAAAGTAGTGGAGTAGGTCTTGCCAACAATTAAAGAAATTAAAAACCAACTATCTAGTAAAAGTATTAGTGTTCAGGAGTTATATGACGACTATTACGATAAAGCAAAAAAATCAAAGCTTAATAGCTTTAATCATCTCGTAGATCCTGAATATAATAAAGAAAATATTAATAGCTCTCAAGCAAGATATGATGAGGGGAAAGATCTATCTTTAGACGGCATTCCTTTAGGAATTAAAGATTTATTTTGTACTAAAGGAGTTCCTACAACTGCTTCATCTAAAATACTAGAAAAATTTATTCCAGAATATGAATCTCGTGTAACTCAAAATTTATTAAATGATGGATCTCTCTTTTTAGGTAAAAATAACTGTGATGAATTTGCAATGGGGTCTTCAAATGAAACCAGTTTTTTCGGACCTGTTATAAATCCATGGAAGAATAAAAATAACACAGATAGTCAGTTAGTGCCTGGAGGATCTTCAGGTGGTTCCGCATCTGCTGTTGCAGAAGGAATTTGTGTTGCATCAATTGGAACTGATACCGGCGGATCAATTCGTCAACCAGCAAGTTTATGTGGTGTTGTAGGGCTCAAACCTACTTTTGGATCGTGTTCAAGATGGGGCGTGGTTGCATTTGCTTCTAGTCTAGATCAAGCAGGACCTATAACTAATTCAGTTGAGGATGCGGCTTATTTATTAAACTCCATTAGCAGTCATGACCCAAATGATTCTACTTGTTCTAGCCATAAAAGAGATAATTTTATTGAGAGCGTCGGAAAAAGTTTTGATCGTCCTATAACTGTTGGTATCCCAAGTGACTATTTAAAAGATATAAACTCAGATATTGCTGAACAAATTGAAAATACGAAAAAGCATCTTTCAAAACTTAATGTCAATATTGTTGATGTTGAATTCACAACTACTGATTTTGCTTTATCTACATACTATATCCTAGCTCCTGCAGAGGCCTCTTCTAACCTAGCTAGGTACGATGGTATTAGATATGGTTATAGGGGGGAGGGCAATACACTAGAGGAAATTTATGTAAATTCTAGATCTGAAGGTTTTGGAGAAGAGGTTATAAGAAGAATTTTAATTGGAACTTATGTTTTATCTGCTGGGTATTATGATGCTTACTATCGAAAAGCGCAAAAAGTAAGAAGACTCATTAAGAATGATTTTCAGAGAATATATAATGAAGTTGATTTTATTCTAACGCCAACTACGCCCAATGAAGCTTTTCAAATAGGAAAAAAATTAGACCCAATATCGATGTACATGAATGATATTTTTACCGTACCTACAAGTCTAGCCGGTTTACCAGCAATTTCACTGCCATCGGGCTTGAGTAACAACGGACTCCCTTTAGGAATACAATTAATAGGAAATTACTTTCAAGAAAAATCATTACTTCAAATGGCATCTCTTCTAGAAAAGGAGTTTTGTTTTAATGAATAATGATTGGGAATTAGTTATTGGACTGGAAGTTCATGCTCAATTAAAAACAGAATCAAAACTATTTTCTTCTTCGCCCAATCAATTTGGTTCAGACCCAAATAGTAATGTAAATTTTATTGATGCTGGAATGCCTGGAATGTTGCCAGTTATGAATTCGGGATGTATTGAAAAGGCCATCAAGACAGGTTTTGCATTAAATTTTCAAATAAATCCTTATTCTGTTTTTGAAAGAAAAAATTATTTTTATGCAGATTTACCTCAAGGTTATCAGATTAGTCAATTTGAATACCCGATTTTAACTGAAGGTTTTGTTGAAATAGAAACAGAAAATAAAGTAAAAAAAATTCGCTTAGAAAGAGCTCATTTAGAACAAGATGCAGGGAAGAGTATTCATGACATAGACCCTAAATATAGCTTCATTGATCTTAATAGAGTAGGTACACCATTATTAGAAATAGTATCTTACCCTGATTTTAATTCTGCCGACGAAGTTATCAGTTATCTAACTTCTTTAAGACAAATACTTATGTATATCGATGTGTGTGATGGTAATATGCAAGAAGGATCTTTAAGGGCCGATGTTAATTTATCTGTTAAAAAACCAAATGCTGAATTAGGTACCCGATGCGAAATAAAAAATATGAATTCTTTTAAATTTATTAGACAAGCAATTGAATATGAATCAAAAAGACAAATTCAAGTTTTAGAGTCTGGTGGAAAAATTGATCAAAACACACTTTTATTTGATACTTCTACTGGCGAAACAAGAGCTATGAGAAGTAAAGAATTTGCTCATGACTATCGTTATTTTCCTGATCCGGATTTATTACCAGTCCATATTACTGAAGATCAAATTGAAAAAGTTAAATATACAATTGGAGAATTACCCCAACAAAAATTACAACGTTATGTAGGTGAATTTAAATTAGAAAAAGATGTAGCTAAAATTGTTATTTCTGAAAAAGCGTATGCTGAATTTTTTGAAAATTTAATATCTGCCAAGTTAATTCAGCCTAAGCTAGCAGCTTCTTGGTTAGTAGGAGATATTTTTTCTTTTATTAAAGATAAAGATTTGCAAATAGTAGATATCGCAGATAAATCTTCTAAAATTATTCAGCTGCTTGAAATGATCGAAAAAGGTACTATTTCTAGCAAAGTCGCTAAAGATATTTTAATAGAAATTCTTCAAAATAATAAAGAACCCGTATTACTTGTAAAAGAACTTGGTCTTGAACAGGTTTCTGATAATGAGGAATTGGAAAGAATTGTTGATGAAGCCCTAATTGGCGAAGAAGATAATATTGAAAAATTCCAGAGTGGTTCAGATAGAGTTTTAGGCTATTTCGTTGGAAAATGTTTAAAAGCGACCAAAGGAAAAGGTAATCCTAAGGTCATTAACGATCTTCTTATAAAAAAACTTAAATAATTTATTTTTATTGATTTACTATAAATATAAAACGTACTACTTATATTAAGAGAAATTAAATAGGACAGGTGGGTGAGTGGCTTAAACCAGCAGGTTGCTAACTTGTCGAAGATCGCAAGATCTTCCGTGGGTTCGAATCCCACCCTGTCCGCCAAAAAAAAATGTTAAAAGGATCTATACCAGCAATCATCACCCCCTTTAGAAAAGGCGAAGTTGACTATGATGATTTTACAAGACTATTAAATTGGCAAATTAAAAATGGTATTTCAGGAGTAACAGTTTGTGGTACGACTGGAGAGTCGCCAACTTTATCTCATGAGGAGCACATGAGTTTAGTTGAACATGCAATTAAGATTGCAAAAAAAAGAATACCTGTAATTGCTGGAACAGGATCGAATTCCACTAAAGAGGCTATTGAGTTTACAAAACATGCCTATAAGGCTGGTGCAAATTACGGTTTAGTCGTAACTCCTTATTATAATAAACCTAATCAAACTGGTTTAGTAAATCATTTTAAACTAATTGCCAAAGCAACACCTTTAAAACAGATCATCTATAATATTCCTGGAAGATCAATCGTTGACCTTTCTTTTGATAGTTTTAAGGAGCTGAATAAAGTTTCTAATATTGTAGGAATTAAAGATGCATCTAATGACTTATCGAGACCATTACTAATGAGGTCATTTATGAAAAATAGTTTCAACTTCCTTTCAGGTGAAGATGGAACCATTGCGGGATTTTTGGCACAAGGTGGACATGGTTGTATTTCAGTAGCAGGTAATGTTGCGCCAAAATTAACTTCAGAATTACATAAATCTTGGAAAGACGGAAAGTTAAAAATTTTTGATAAAATTAATTTGCAACTAGCTCCTTTAAGTTATGTATTATTTCAAGAACCAAATCCAACCCCAACAAAATATGCTCTATCACTAATGGGATTCTGTTCGGAAGAAGTTAGAGCACCCTTAATTAAACTAAGTACACAAACAAAAAAAGATATCAAGAGAGTACTTAAAGTTTTAAAGCTTATATAATTATTTTGTCTATTCTTAATCGTAGAGCAAAATTTGATTACGATTTAAAAGACATTTACGTCGCTGGAATTGTATTGCAAAGTAATGAGGTGAAGCCACTTCGTGCAGGTAGGGCATCTATCCAGTCTAGCTATATCAGCGAGATTAAAGGTGAGATTTATGCTAATAATCTAGAAATTATAACTGCTAAAAAAAATTTTGAATCTAAGAAAACTAAAACTCATACAAAACTTCTCTTAAGTAAGAGGGAAATTAGAAAAATATTAGGACTACTTACGACAAAAGGTTATACGGCAGTTCCTATGGAAATCTTCTTTAATGAAAAAGGTTTAGCTAAGATGAAGTTTGGAGTAGGCGTTGGTAAAAAGAAGTTCGATAAGAGGGAAACAATCAAAGAGCGCGACTGGAATAGAAAAAAACAAAGAGTTTTGGCTAAATAATTTTTTTTTGTTGTATTCTAGAACTCTTTTGAATATAAACTCTTCATGGCAAGAGTAACAGTAGAAGATTGCACAAAGAACGTAGATAGCTTATTTGATTTAGTTTTAGTGGCATCACACAGAGCTAAAGTATTAAATTCTGGAAATGAAGCTTACGTTCCTATTGATAATGACAAGAGTACGGTTGTAGCATTAAGAGAAATAGCCGAAGAAAAAGTCGATGTTAAATCCTTAGAAGAAGATATTATTAAAAGCTATCAACTAATTAAGGAAAAAGAAGAAGAAAACGAAGATCATCTTCTTGAAGATTAAACTTTTATTTTAGTTTATTATATTAGCTGATGTTCTCATCTAGCTCATTTACAGACAATTATTCCAATTTTAAACAAGCTCTAATTAAGAATGATAAAAATTTTAATGAAGATCTGTTTATTAAGGCTATTCAAGTTGCTGAAAAAGCACATCAGAATCAATTCCGTGCTTCAGGTGATCCTTATATAATTCATCCATTTGAAGTATGTAAATCATTAATAGATTTAAAGCTTGATACTGAGTCTGTTATTACAGGTTTACTTCATGATGTTATTGAAGATAGCAGCATAGAAAAAAAAGAAATCAAAGAAATTTTTGGAGAATCGATTTCAAATTTAGTGGACGGTCTTACAAAAATTCATTTCTTAGAAGAAAAAAAAATCACTAAATCAGAAAAGGATGCGGAAAATTTTCGTAAGCTTTTAATTTCTACAGCAAAAGATATAAGGGTATTGATTATTAAGTTAGCAGATAGGCTACATAATATTAAAACAATTCACTATATTCAAAATATAGAAAAAAGAAAAAGAGTCAGTAATGAGACTTTATTGATTTATGCCCCTTTAGCTCAGAGACTTGGTTTAGAGAATTGGAAGACAGTTTTGGAGGATATTTCTTTTAAAAATCTTCATCCTGATATCTACAGTAGAATTAGTGATAAAATTAATAATACCTTTAAAGATTTAGAAGAATCTTTTCAGGATTTAAAAGAAATTATTTCTTCTAGAATTATAAAAAATAACCTTAATGGAGAGATTTTATATAGAAAAAAAAGTCCTTATTCTATTTGGAAAAAACTTAATAAAAAACAAGTTGAACTCACAACTATTTCAGATGTGGCTGCTATTAGAATTATTACAAATAATACCAGAGATTGTTATAAGGTATTAGGTATTATTCATAGAAACTTTGCTGCAAAAATCGGACGTTTTAAAGATTACATTTCAAGTCCAAAACCAAATGGTTACAGATCCATCCATACCGATATATTTTTTGAAAATAAAATTTTTGAAATACAAATAAGATCAAAAGCAATGCATATGATTGCTGAAAATGGAGTGGCTGCCCATTGGAGATATAAATATATCAATCAATCATCTATAAACGATGAGAATCTCTATAAGTGGCTTAGAGATACTGTTAATTATGTTGAGGAAAACAATAAGGAAGATTATTTAATTAATAAAACTTCACATCAGTTTTTTGAAGAACAAATATACGTTTTCTCTCCTAATGCTGATTTATATACTCTTCCAGAAGGTTCAACGCCAGTAGATTTTGCATACACCGTTCATACGGATATTGGTGATAGATGCGCAGGAGCTAAAGTTAATGGGATTGAAGTTCCTTTGAAAACTAAACTCAATAGTGGAGACCAGATCGAGATTATACTTGATAAAAATAAAGTCATATCTCCTCTATGGATAAGATTTGTCAAAAAAGAAAAAGTTAGAGAAAAAATTAGGCATTTTTTTAAATCACAAAGAAGAAAAGAATTTGAGAAATTAGGTTTTAATATTTTATCTAATATCGGAACTACAAAAAAAATTAAACTTGATGAGTCTGTAAAAACAACCATGGTTAAAAATTCTGAATATAATAGTATTAATAAATTATTTGAAGCAGTTGGTAGAGGTTTTTTACCTAGAAAAACTATCAATGATTTATTTAGCGATCTTAATAAAGGCCTAGTTGGTTATGCGAATACCTTAGTGGGTTTTAACATCAAATTACCTCCAATCAATATTGATAAATATGAAATTGGCATTGCTGTCAACTTAGCTACCTGCTGTTCTCCAATCAATGGAGATAATATTATTTCTATTATTTCTCACGGAAGGGGACTGGTTGTTCATAGTACAATATGTGATAGTTTATCCTATTATCATAAAGATAATTTCTATAGTTCTAATTGGGGTTCTGGTAAAAATAATTTAAAATTTTCATCAAGAATTGAAATTATTATTAAAAACCAACCTGGAGCATTAGCTAGAATTACATCAATCTTTGAAAAACATTCAATTAATATAGAAAATATAAGAATTGCCGATAGGTCAAAAAAAGCATACACATTTTTAATTGATTTGGGTATTGAAGATACTAATAAATTAAATTTTCTTTTATCTGAAATGAAGACATTATCAGAAGTTGAAAAAGTAAAAAGACTGAAAATCAAATTTTAATTATGAAACTTGGAATTAACATAGATCATATTGCAACAATTAGAAATGCTAGAGGTTACTCTGATTCAGACTCACTAATTAGAGCAGCTAAAATTTGTAAAAAAAACAAAGTTGATATTCTCACTGTTCATTTAAGAGAAGATAGAAGGCATATTAAAGATAATGACTTAATTGCCTTAAAGAAAATTTCAAAAATACCTATTAATTTAGAAATGGCTTTAACTCAAGAAATGATTGATATAGTTAAAAAAATTAAACCTTCTTATATTTGTCTTGTTCCTGAAAAAAGAAAAGAAATTACAACAGAAGGTGGAGTTAATATCAGG
The DNA here is from genome assembly GCA_963926395.1 of uncultured Alphaproteobacteria bacterium. Classification (GTDB taxonomy): domain Bacteria; phylum Pseudomonadota; class Alphaproteobacteria; order HIMB59; family HIMB59; genus HIMB59. Next base: position 39,491 of record CAWUWX010000018.1, on the reverse strand, counting down.
AAATTATCTAAAAAACTTTTTAAATCTCTGTATGATGTTTGTTTAAAATACAATATTTCACTTAGTGCTTTCGTAGATCCCAATAAAGAACAGATCTTAATGGCAAAAAAATATGGTTTTGATACAGTTGAAATTCATACAGGATCTCTAGAGAATAAAAAAGTTTCTAAAAAAGAAATTCAAAAAATTACAAATTCAATTCAATTTGCTTACAATTTAAATTTAATTGTTAATGCAGGTCACGGTTTAAACTTCCATAATATTAAATATTTAAAAGATAAAAAACTAATTAATACAATTCATATTGGTCATTTTGTAATTTTTGAATCTATTTTTACCTCTCTTGATAAAGTGATTGCTAAGTTTAAGAGGATAACTAGATGATTGTAGGGCATGGTATAGATATTTTAGAAAAGGATCGATTTAATAACCTCTTTAGTAAATATCCTTCTAAATTAATCGATAAATATTTTTTATATGACGATATTGATCGCACAAATGCATCTTCCTTGTCTAATAATTTTAGCTCTAAAGAGGCATTTTCAAAAGCTTTAGGATTGGGTTTTAGATACCCTTCATATCCTAATTCAATTGTTATAAAGCGTGACAATCTTGGTAAGCCTTTAATTACTTTAAGGAAAGAGCTTCACGAATATATGATAGAAAAATATCAAAATTATGTTATTCATTTATCTATAAGTGACACTAAATATTTATCTATATCTTCAGTAATCATTGAGCAAATTTAAAAAATCATTATTTAGTAACTTAAAAGCTCTCTTCTGGGCTCTAATTATTGCTGGCTTTATTCGCTCTTTTATAGCGGAACCTTTTAAGATCCCTTCAGGTTCAATGAAACCTAATTTACTAGTCGGTGATTTTCTTTTTGTTTCTAAATGGGATTACGGATATTCGAGATACTCATTTCCTTTTGGCTTACCTTTCTTTGAAGGTAAGTTTTTTGAAAAACTTCCTCAAAGAGGAGATATTATTGTTTTTAAATTACCAACTAAGGAGAGTATTAACTATGTTAAAAGATTAGTTGCTCTTCCGGGCGAAACTATAAAAGTTTTAGATGGAATGATTTATATAAAAAATAAAAACTCTGATGAGTTTATAGCTTTTACACAAAAAGAAATCGAACCGTTTTATGATGATCAATATGATACCAACATCATGAGACTTAAAGAAAATAATTCTAATATAGAGTACGAAATTCTAAACTTATCTAATTCTGCAATGCTAGATAATACGAATGAATTTTTAGTTCCAGAAGATCATTATTTCTTTATGGGTGACAATAGAGACAATTCTTCAGATAGCAGAGATACTAGAAATACTGTGGGTTTTGTTCCTAAAGAAAACATTATAGGAAAAGTTAGATTTATATTTTTATCAATTGATACTGATTTTAAGCTTTTAAAAATATATACAATTTTTAACCATCTTAGATATGAAAGGTTTTTTAAAAAAATATTATAAACATTTGATTAAAAATAAAAATTTAGAAAAATTAAAATCCATCAAAGGATACGAAGAGTGTTTGCAGCATGACAGCTACATTAAAATAAAAAAAAATAAAGATAAGAAATTTCAGAAGTTCGAATTCCTAGGAGACAGAGTCTTAGGTCTCACTATTTCAGAATACCTAGTTAGTAATTATATGAATGATTCGGTTGATGATATTTCAAGAAGATTTATTTTTTTAGTTAATAAGAAAACACTCTCAGATTTATTTAAAAAAAATCAATTCGACTCTCTTTTATCTCATGATCTAGATGATACCATAAACAAAAACTCAGTTTATTCTGATGCACTTGAGTCTATTATAGGTTTTGTATATTTAAATAAGGGTTTAAATTTTTCTAAAAAATTTATTTATGAAATTTGGTCTGATCTACTTGACACTTTGCCAGAAAAAGACCCTAAGACCTATCTACAAGAAACTGCACAGAGATTATTTAAACAAATGCCTTTATACAAGACGGTATCACAGTCAGGAAACCCACACAAACCCCTGTTTAAAGTCAGTGTAACCATTAAAGATTTAGAAACTTTTGGAGAGGGTTATTCTAAACAAAATGCTGAAATTAAAGCTGCCAAAAATTTAATTAAAATAATCAAAGATTATGATTAGAACGAGAGGCTTAATTACTAAAGTAAGCCCTTATAAAGATAATCATTTAATTGTTAATATTTATAGTCAAGAGCATGGAAAAAAATCTTTAATAGTTTTTGGAGGTCAATCTAAAAAAAAAAGATCTAGTGTTATAGTTGGATCAATTAATAATTTTGAATTTAATAAAGATGATAATGTTTGTAAATTAACAGATGTTGAGCTGAGTCATAATTGGTTTATCTATAACAAGTACCAATTAAAATTAATTGATTATTCCTGCTATATAATCGATAGATTACTTTTTATAGAAGATGATAGCTCTTTGGTAATGGAATCTTATGAGGACTTAATTCATAAATTAAATAATAAAGAAGATTACATGATTAGTTTTTTTATATTAGAACTCAATATATTAAAATCTTCTGGGTATGAACCTAATCTCTCATACTCAATTATCAGTAAAATATTGCCTGTTGATCCATATAAAGATCAAGATTTAACCCTATTATTTGACTTAGTTTACAAAAATATGGAATTTCAGTTAATCTTTTTTAATTTTTTAGGAAAAATCATGGAGAGAGTATTGCAAAATCTTAATATAAAAATACCATTAAGCAGGAATCAAATATTTGAAAAACCAAACTGAAATATACATTGCATCTGATCATGCTGGATTTAAATTAAAGAGTAAGATCTTAGAGTCATATTTTAAAGATAAACCAAATATAATTGTTCGGGATCTAGGGACTTATTCTGTTGAATCTGTTGATTATCCATTATTCGCTCAAAAACTTTGTAAGAAGATTAAAAAAGATAATTTTGGGATACTAATCTGTGGCAGTGGAATAGGCGTATCAATATCAGCAAATAGATTTAATCATATTAGAGCTTCTTTATGCCATTCTGTTTATGATGCAAAAATGACCAGAAAACATAATAACTCTAATGTTATTTGTCTTGCAGGAAGAGGTTTTGTAAAAAAGAATATATTTGCTATGTTAAATACCTATTTTAAAACAGGCTTTGAAGCCGGAAGACATTTAAGGAGAATAAATAAAATATGACACAACATGAAGGTTTTTTTTCGAATACATTAGAGCAAGCTGACCAAGAGCTTTTTAACACAATAAAAAATGAAACAGAAAGACAGAGCGATCAAATTGAGTTAATTGCGTCTGAAAATATAGTGTCACAAGCAGTTTTAGAGGCTCAAGGATCGATAATGACTAATAAATATGCAGAAGGTTATCCTGGAAAGCGCTACTACGGAGGTTGTGAATTTCATGATATTGCTGAAAACTTAGCAATTGATCGATTAAAAAAACTTTATAAATGTAATTATGCAAATGTACAGCCTCACTCAGGCGCTCAAGCAAACCAAGCTGTTTTTTTAGCCTTATTAAAACCTGGAGATACAATTCTTGGTATGTCGCTTGATGCAGGAGGGCATTTAACCCATGGATCAAAGCCTAATCAATCCGGTAAATATTTTAATGCCGTTCAATATGGAATTAATGCAGAGACCTCTTTAATAGATTACGAATTATTAGAAAAACAAGCAATTGAATGTAAGCCTAAAATGATTATAGCTGGAGGCTCGGCCTATCCTAGAAATATTGATTTTAAAAAATTTCGTGAAATTGCTGATAAAGTTGAAGCATATTTATTAGTAGATATGGCTCATTATTCTGGACTTGTCGCCGCTGAAGAATATCCAGATCCATTGCCTTATGGTCATGTTGTGACTTCCACAACTCATAAAACTATTCGAGGTCCAAGAGGAGGTATGATTTTATCTAATGATTTAGATTTAGGTAAAAAATTTAACAGTGCAGTTTTCCCTGGTCTTCAAGGTGGACCATTAATGCATGTCATTGCTGCAAAAGCTGTTGCATTTGGAGAGGCGTTAAAACCAGAATTTAAAGAATATATAAAGCAGGTAAAAAGCAATGCAAAAGTACTCAGTGAAGTCCTTATAAAAAATGGAATTGATATTGTCACCAATGGAACAGATTCCCATATGGTTTTAGTTGATCTGAGGTCTAAAAAAGTAACCGGTAAAGATGCTGAAGAGAGTCTTGAAAGGGCAGGTATGACTTGTAATAAAAATGGAGTATCAAACGATCCAAACCCTCCTACTATTACTTCTGGTATTAGATTGGGGTCCCCAGCCGCAACTACAAGAGGGTTTAAAGAAAAAGAATTTGAGTTCATTGGAGAAAATATATCTACAATTATCAATACACTTTCCACTTCTAACTCAGATATTAGTATGCTTGAGAAATCCATTAAAAAAGAGGTTTTTGACTTATGTCAAAAATTTCCAATTTATAAAAATTAAATTTTATGAAATGCCCTTTTTGTAAAGATAAGGAAAATGAAACCTCAGTATTAGACTCTAGACCAACTGAGGACGGATCTGTCATCCGAAGAAGAAGGGTTTGCAGCTCGTGCAAAGAGAGATTTACTACATTTGAAAGAATTCAATATAGAGAATTTTTAATAATTAAAAAAAATGGAGATAGGTCGATATTTGATAGAGATAAAATAACTAAGTCAGTTGATCTTGCTTTAAGAAAAAGACCAGTTGATTTTGAAACTAAAGAGAAGTTCATATCTAAAATTGTAAGAGAATTAGAAGGAATGGGTGAAAACGAAGTCAGCTCAAGCGTTATTGGCGAAATGGTAATGCAAGGATTGTATAAGTTAGATAAGGTTGCGTTTGTCCGCTTCGCATCAGTCTACAGGGATTTCCGAGAAGCTAAAGATTTCGAACAATTTTTAGGATCTATTGATAAAATTTAATTTTGTTATCAAACATTGATTTAAATTACCTGCGATCCGTTCAAAACTTATCATTAAAACATTTAGGACTTACGAAAGAAAATCCTTCTGTCGCTTGTTTAATTGTAGATTTTAAAAATGACACTCAGGGGAAAGTTGTGAGTTATGGATTAACTTCAATAGGAGGAAGACCTCATGCTGAAGTTAATGCTTTAAAAAAAATTTCAAATAAACAAGATGTGAGAAATTTAACAGCTTATATTAGCTTAGAACCATGTTTTAAAAAAAAATTAGATTCATGCTCATCTTTATTATTTAAATACGGCATCAAAAGAGTTGTGATGGACTCACTTGATCCCAATCCTAGCATTTACAATCAGGGATATCTGTTCCTTGAAGGAAAAAAAGTTAAAGTTTTTCTTGCGCGATCAGCATCAAAATTTCATAAATTTAATAAATATTTTTATATAAATCAAAATGAGTCTAGGCCTTTTATAACTCTTAAATTAGCCATATCTAAAAATGGCTATACTAAAGATTATAATTCAAAAGATATAACTTCTCAAGATACACAAAAATATCTGCATTACTTGAGATTAAGACACGATGCTATTAGTGTCGGATACAATACTTTTATTGAAGATAGTCCAAAGCTCACTTGCCGACTACAGGGCATTGATAAATATTTAAGAAAAATAATATTATTTAAAAATGATTTAAAGAAAATAAAATCTAGCAAAAAATTTGAATTCATTAATTATAAAGAATTATTAAACTTAAATATCAAATCTTTGCTTGTCGAAGGAGGCTTATCGACTTTCATGACCTTTTTTAAAGCTGGCTTATATGATGAGATTGTAATTATTCGATCAAATAATAATGTGGCCTCTTCTGAGGCTAAATATAAAATAAAAAACCGATTATTTGATAATTTATTGAAATCTTCAGATAATAATTACGGTAATGACAAAATAATAGTTTATAAAAATAAATAATGTTTAGTGGTATTATTCAAGATGTTGGTAAAATTCTATCCATAATTAAGTCTGATAACTTTATTAGAGTCTCTATTCAATCAAATATTAAAGGCTATAAAATTGGTTCGTCAATTTGCTGTTCTGGGATATGTCTGACTGTCACTTCTAAGTCCAACAAAAATACCTTTACAGTTGACGTGTCTCCAGAAACACTAGAAAAAACAAATGCTAATTCTTGGATTAAAGGCATGACTATAAATATTGAAAATTCGCTTAAGTTGGGAGATGAGATATCCGGTCATTTTGTTTTCGGACATATTGATGAAATAGGACAATTAAAATCTATTAAAGAAGTTTCTAATTGTTGGTTAATTAAAATTCAAATACCTCAAAATTTAAAAAAATTCATGGTACAAAAAGGCTCTGTATCTCTTAATGGGGTCTCTCTAACAATTAATAAAATAGTAGGTGGTGTAATTGAGCTTATGCTAATACCCCACACTTATAAAAATACAACTTTTAGCAATTTGAAACAGAATGACTTAATAAATATTGAAGTTGATATGTTAGCAAGATACTCTCTATCACGATAAAAATGACTAAAATTTCAAAAATCGAAGAAATTATTGAAGATGCCAAGAATGGAAAAATGTTCTTATTGGTTGATAGTGAAGATAGAGAAAATGAAGGCGATCTTATTATACCGGCACAAAAAAGTACTCCCGAAGCAATAAGCTTTATGGCTAAGCATGGCAGAGGTCTGATTTGTTTATGTTTAACTGAGGACAGAGTTAAGAAATTAAAACTCCCTTTAATGAACCCAAATAACTGGGGAAAAAAAACAACTGCTTTTACTGTTTCAATAGAAGCTAGTAAAAATATTACTACTGGTATTTCTGCATTTGAAAGAAATACAACTGTTCATGCCGCAATTAATTCAAATTTTAAGGATGGGGATATTTCTTCACCCGGACATATGTTTCCTTTGATAGGATGGGATGGAGGCGTTCTTACAAGAGCAGGTCACACCGAGGCTGCAATTGATATATCTCGATTAGCAAATTTAGACCTGTCTGCTGTTATTTGTGAGGTGATGAAGGACGATGGTCATATGGCCAGACTTCCAGATCTCATGACTTTTGCTGAAGAGCATAATCTTAGAATAGGAACTATAAGAGATTTAATTGCATACAGAATTAATCACGACTTAGTTGTCAAAGAAATATCTGTAAATTCAGAATTCTGGCTTAGTAATCCAATAACTGAAGGTTTCATCCTGACATTATTTGAAAATTCTCTTGATGGCTCTAAACACGCAACTCTTCACCTAGGTAATTTAGAGAAAGATAAAAGTATTTTAACGAGAGTTCATCCTATTCAAAGTTTTGATGATATTATTTTTAATTTAGATAATCCTAAAACAAAAGATTTAAAATCCTCTTTAGAAAAAATTAAAAAAAATGGCAGCGGAATGGTTGTATTAATTAATAATCCAATTCTTCAAGGAATGAGTAATTTAAATTTGGATGAAGAGTTAAAGTATTATGGTCTTGGAGCTCAAATGATCAAACATCATGATATTAACAATATTATTATATTATCAAATTCTAATTATAAGGGCATAGATCTCTCCATTTATGGAATAAATGTAACTGGTGTTGAAGTAATCAATAATGATAAATAAAAAAAAAATTCACGTAGAAATAATTATAGCTGACTATTATAAAGATATAACAACACCTATGTTGAAAGCAGCCATAGACATATTAAAAAAAAATAAAATTACTTTCTCTTCATCTTTTGTTGATGGGGCTTTTGAAATACCTCAAATTATCAAGCATAAAATTAAAAAGAATAATCTGAATTTTTTTATAGCTCTTGGATGCATAGTTAAAGGACAAACATATCATTTTGAAGTCCTATCTAATTCAATTGCAAAATCACTTCTTGATTTATGTATTCATAATGAAAATACATTTATTGCTAATGGTATTTTAAATGTTAACAAAAAATCTCAAGCTGTTGCCAGATCTTCGAATAAAAAAAATAAAGGGATTGAGTCTGCAAGTGCTATGTTGTCCGTAATTAAATGCATAACATAAATAGAAATTCTAGACTTTTCTTTTTTCAATATATTTTCCAAAGAGATTATTCAAACGATACGAATCTTGAGGAGTTTATGAAAAGCAACTTAAAGAAAAGTGTATTCAATAAAAGAAAGATGAGGGATCTTTTTAATAGCTACTCTACTAACTTAGATCTAATTAAAAGCTTATGCGAAGAATCAGAATCTGAAAAATACAATAAAGTCAGTGTTTTTCTTCTTCATTCATTTTTTTCTGAGTACTTATTATTACCAAAAAATCAAAATATACTGATGAATGAATATATTGAGATATCTAAAGAGTTTTTAACTAAGCAAGAAGTTGGTTATTTTAACCATTTACTCGATAAAATCTTAAAAAAGTATCTTGAAAATAAATTTAAAATAGAATAACAACTTACCCTATGTCCAATATACAATATATCCAACTAGTGCTTGGGGCAGCGGTTGTTGCTATCCTTTTCGGTATTTTTACCACTAATCAAATTTTAAGTTTACCTAAGGGTAACAAAAAAATGCAAGAAATTGCTTCAGCTATTCAAGAAGGCGCAACTGCTTATCTTAATAGGCAGTACACCACTATTGCTATTGTCGGAGTTATAATATTTGCACTCTTTTTTGTTATTCCTTTTGAAAATACCTACGATGTACCAGTAGGTTTTCTTATTGGTGCCGTTTTATCTGGTATTGCAGGATATGTTGGAATGAATGTTTCTGTTAGGGCAAATGTAATTACAGCTCAAGCATCTAGTGTATCTTTAAAAAAAGGTCTTTATGTTGCTTTTAACTCTGGTGCTGTAACCGGACTTTTAGTTGTAGGGTTAGCTCTTATTGGTATCGCTGGTTATTTTTATTCTCTTCATTATGGTTTTGGACGATCAGGAAGACAATTAATTGAACCTCTAGTTGCTTTAGGTTTTGGATCTTCTTTAATTTCTATTTTTGCTAGATTAGGTGGTGGTATTTTTACTAAAGGGGCAGACGTTGGTGCTGACTTAGTTGGTAAAGTTGAAAAAAATATCCCAGAAGATGACCCAAGAAATCCTGCTGTTATTGCAGATAACGTTGGAGATAATGTTGGTGACTGTGCCGGTATGGCAGCAGATTTATTTGAAACTTATGTAGTTTCAATCGTTGCTACAATGGTTCTAGCTATTATCTTTCAAGATGGTGCTGTCTCTTCTTTGGTTATTTATCCATTATTGATTGCTGCTTCAAGTATCTTTGCAACAATCGTTGGATCAAAATTTGTTTTCATTTCCGGAAAAGGTAATTCTATTATGGGAGCACTTTATAAAGGTTTATTTGCTACGTTAGGTATTTCCGTAGTTTTATTTTATTTTATTACTGATCACTATCTTGGTTTTGAGACTAATTTTGCAATTGGTGAAATTTTTGTTAGCGGGCATGATTTATTCTTATCTGCTGTTTACGGATTAGCTATTACTTTAGCTATTGTTTTCGTTACGGAGTATTACACAGGAACAAATTATAGACCTGTACAAAGTGTTGCTAAAGCTTCTGAGTCAGGTCACGCAACAAATATCATACAAGGTCTAGCTATGGGTATGGAAGCAACAGCAGTACCAGTACTTATTATTTGTATTGGAATTGGTGTTACCTTCGCTACTGCTGGTTTATTTGGAATTGCAATTGCAGTTACTTCAATGTTGGCCCTAGCAGGTATGATTGTAGCTCTTGATGCTTATGGTCCTGTGACTGATAATGCTGGTGGTATAGCTGAAATGTCAGGACTTCCTGATAAAGTTAGAAAAAATACTGATGCATTAGATTCTGTAGGTAACACTACAAAAGCTGTAACTAAAGGTTATGCTATTGGTTCAGCTGGATTAGGAGCTCTAGTATTATTTGCTGCTTACACTGAAGATCTAAAATATTTTTACAAAGAAACAGGAAATGAATCATATAATGTTAGTTTTGATCTTTCAGAGCCATATGTAATTATTGGTTTATTGCTTGGTGGTTTACTTCCTTTCTTGTTTAGTGCTATGAGCATGACAGCTGTTGGAAGAGCTGCAGGTGCAGTTGTAGAAGAAGTTAGAAAGCAATTTAAAGAAATTAAGGGAATTATGGAAGGAAAAGCAAAACCTGATTATGGTCGATGTGTAGATATTTTGACTAAAGCTGCAATCAAAGAAATGATCATACCTTCTTTACTTCCAGTTCTTTCACCTATCGTAGTTTTCTTCGGAGTGTTTTATCTTACAGGTGATGCGGGAACTGCATTTCAAACATTAGGTGCACTTCTTATTGGAGTTATTATCACTGGTTTCTTTGTTGCAGTATCTATGACTGCAGGCGGTGGAGCTTGGGATAATGCTAAAAAGTATATTGAAGATGGTAATTTAGGTGGAAAAGGTAGTGAGGCTCATAAAGCTTCAATTACAGGTGACACTGTAGGCGACCCATATAAAGATACTGCTGGCCCAGCTGTGAACCCAATGATTAAAATAACTAATATTGTTTCAATATTACTATTAGGTATTGTTGTTCACTTGAATATTTTTTAAAGAGATAGTTCTTTTATATCTAATAAAATATTATTTGAGAAATAAAGCTTTAAAGTTTTTTTGTAAACACTTTTTCTAAAAGTCTCGTTTCCATAATCTTTAGAGCTTATATAAATCCATAGGTCTCCATTATTTTCTTTAATTAATGGAGCGCCTAATAAATTAAGAATTAATTCCTTTGAATAATTATTAGAAGGATAGTTAGAAACTATTTCTTCAGCAGTATTTTCAGAAATTCCAGCATAATAATACTGCTTAGCACAAGAAGTTACCAATAAAGACAATACTAAAAAAGCCATTAAAATTTGGATTTTTTTTAATTTATTCACAATAAAAACAAATAAGGTATAACAGTATTTATAGCAATTAAAAAAAATGAATATTTTAGATAATAAATTTATAATTAATCTTGATGTTGATGGTGGGGATAATGCTCCTATTTCTGTTTTAAAAGGAGCGGAGCTATATCTTACAACTAATCAAAATGTACAATTTACCCTTTATGGCAGAAGAAGTATCATTGAGAGCCAAATTAAAAATTTACCATTATTGATAAACTCTTCGAGCATAATAGACTGTGAGGGTGTAATTGATGGTAATTTAAAACCTACAGAGGCTATGAAAAAAGAATTTCGCAATAGTTCATTAGCTAAATCAATCTCATCTCTAAAAAATCATCCTCTTGAGGCAACAGTCTCCTCTGGTAATACGGGTGCCATGATGGCTTATTCCAAAATTTTTTTAAGAACTATAGAGAATATTTCTAGACCGGCAATTGCCTCCTTACTCCCTTCAAAAAACCACCCAGTATGTTTTCTTGATTTAGGAGCTAATTCTGAATGTGATGAAAAAAATCTTTTTGATTTTGCGATTATGGGATCGATCTATTATGAAATTCTTTTTCCTAATAGTAGACCTAAAGTCAGTTTGCTGAATATAGGATCAGAAGAACTTAAAGGCAGTACTACAATACAGAAAACCCATGAATTATTAAAAAATACTAAATCTATAAATTATAATGGTTTTATAGAAGCTAATGAAATTACCAATACCGAAAATCATGTTATTGTGACTGATGGCTTTACAGGCAATATAGCTATTAAGACTGCCGAGGGTATTTCAAAATTTATTACGGACACTCTAAAAAAACATCTTCTCTCTAATTTATTTTCTAAAATTTTTACTTTTTTTCTTAAATCACATTTAAAATCTTTCAAAAATTCTATTGATCCTAGAAATTTTAATGGAGGAATTCTTCTTGGAATAGACGGTATTGTCATTAAAAGTCATGGTAATGCTGATGATTATGCTTTTTGTAATGCTATAGGATTTGCTGTTAAATGCCTTGAGAATAACTTACTGAAAAAAATAAAAGATAATGCAAAATAAAATTACAAGAGAAGATATAGCAAAAAAAATAAGTGAAGAATTTGGAATCCCTTACACTCTTGCCTATAAAAAAATAAAAAAAATTATTACTTATATGTCTGAAAGTTTTCTTGAAAATTTATCTATACCTTCTTTGGGGACTTTCACTATAAAAGAAAAAAAAAGTAGAATTGGTAGAAATCCTAAATCAAAAGAGGAGTTTGTTATTTCTTCAAGAAAAGTAATTTCATTTAAGAAATCAAAAAAATTGATTTTATGATGATTAAAAAATATTTTAATATTGATGAAATTTCTAAATTACTAAATGAAAAAAAACATACAATTCGTTTTTGGGAAGATAGAATTCAAAAGTTAGATGTCTTAAGAACTGCTTCTGGTCACAGACTTTATACATATGATAATTTTTTAACTATTAAAAAAATTCAATCTCTAATTAATGAAAAAAAACTAACTTTAGAAGGAGTGAACGCTTATTTTAATTCAAAAAAAAGTAATACATATTTCAATAAAAATATATCCTTGGAGTTAAAAAAACTACTTCAAATACTAAAATCCTCTATATAGATGATCTAAAATCCTAATTTTTGACTAATAATATGCCTTTTTTTTCTATTAAACTTGATTTTTTGTCTAATTTACTTATATTCCCTCTATCGTGAAAACTTCAGTATTAAAAAAAATTCAGTTTGAAAAGAAATGGCATCTAATTGATGCTGAAAATGTTCCTGTCGGCAGATTAGCTTCAAGAATAACTCTTATTCTTAAGGGTAAAAATAAGCCACAGTTTTCGCCCAATTTACCAGTTGGTGACGGAGTTATTGTTATAAATTCTGATAAAATTAAATTCACAGGAAAAAAAAATGAAGAAAAAATGTATTATAGACACACTGGTCATCCTGGCGGTTTAAAAGAAACGACACCTAATTTACTAAAAGATAGAAAAAAATCTGAAGATATAATTAAAAAAGCTATTAAGGGAATGCTTCCAAATACTCCTCTTTTTAGAGACCTTATGAAAAATAGTTTAAAAGTTTATAAAAATGCTGAACATCCTCATGAATCACAAAATCCTAATGTAATTGATTTTAAGTCAGTTAGTAGAAAGAATGTAGTGAATGTCTGAAATGGTTTACAGCACTGGAAGAAGAAAAGAATCTATAGCTAAGGTTTGGGTATCTAGCGGAACAGGACTTATTACTGTTAATAAAAAAAAGTTTGAAGATTATTTTAAAGATAATGCGTTAAGAATGATTATAAACCAACCATTAGAAGCTTCAAAAAAAACAGACTCGATTGATATTAAAATTACTGTTTTAGGTGGTGGTATGTCAGGTCAAGCTGGAGCTGTTAAGCATGGAGTAAGTAGAGCTATAGTAAAAATAGATCCGAATACAAAAGACGTTCTTAAAAAAGGTGGCTTTCTGACTAGAGACTCTAGAACCGTTGAAAGAAAAAAATATGGTAGAGCTAAAGCTAGAAAAAGCTTCCAATTTTCTAAAAGATAAAATTCCTTTATTATTTATTATTATTTTTATAACCTATGGATGCGAAAGCTCTTTTAAAAATTTTGATATTGATTTAATTGATAAACAAATTGAATTGCAAGACTTTGGTGAAAAAAGTATTGTACGCAAAGAAGAAATTTTAGAAAATATAGATGAATAAAATTAATATAGCGGTATTCGGTTTAGGTGTAGTTGGTAGTGCTTTAATAAAAATTATTGAAAAAAATAAATTTGTTATTAATGGATCTAAAATTCATATAGTCGGAATAAAAGCCAGTAATAAAAATAAAAAAAGAATTTTTAATACAAAAAAATATAACTGGATCGATAGTTTATCATCATTAGATGACCTTAAAGTTGATCTGATTGTAGAGCTAGTAGGAGGAACGGATAAATTTGTAAATTCTATTTATAAATATGCCGTAAAAAAAAATATATCTCTTATTACTGCTAACAAAGCTCAATTAGCTGAAAAGGGATCTCAGTATTACAATTTATTTGATAAAAATAATTTATTCTTAGGTTTTGAAGCTGCTGTATTAGGTGCCGTTCCAGTTGTCAGAACTATTTCACAAGCAATATTACCAAAAAAAATTAAATCTATTTATGGAATATTTAATGGAACAACTAACTACATATTATCTCAAATGTATTCTAATAAAATCAGTTTTAAGGACTCATTGAATCTAGCTATCAAAAATGGTTTTGCTGAGCAAAATTCTTCTAGTGATTTATCGGGCAAAGATGCAGCTCATAAGTTAACTTTGCTATCTAATTTATCTTTTCATCAAAAATTCCAATTTAAGGATTTATCTTATGACGGTATTGAAAACATCAAGCTTATGGATCTAGAATACGGATTACAGTTAGGTTATAAGCTTAAATTACTCTCTATATCTGAGAAAATTGGTTCAAAATTTTATTCCTCTGTGGCTCCTTGTTTCATTAATCAAAATAACACAATGGCTAATACTGAATTTGAAGACAATCTCTGTATTATTGAAGGAGATGATTTTGTTAAAACTAGTTTAATGGGTAAGGGCGCTGGAGGTTTTCCAACAGCTACTTCTATAATTTCTGATTTATCCGCCTTCATCTCTGGTAATATAAATGGTGTATTCAACGACAACTATGCTTCAATGCCATCAGCTAATTATGTTAGTGATATAATTAGAAATAGATCTTATTATATGAGATTGTCTGTCTCTAATAAAGTTGGTGTTTTGAAATCTATAACGCAATTATTTGCCAATAAATCAATTTCAATTAAATCTATTATTCAACTTAATCCTGACGATTCTAATACTGTTCCTATCGTTATAATTTCTAACGTCGTTAGTCATAAAAAAATTATTGAAATAACTAAGCTACTTAAAAAAAATAGTTTTATTAAGAAAGAAATATCAACAATTAGAATAGAGGATAATCTTGGATAGAAATCTAGCAATAGAACTGGTTCGAGTCACTGAGTACGCTGCATTAGCAGCAGCTAAGCATATTGGAAGAGGCAATGAAAAGATTGCTGACCAAGCTGCAGTCGATGCAATGAGAAGTTCACTGAATGCAATGACGATTGAGGGAACTGTAGTTATTGGAGAAGGTGAAAGAGATGAAGCACCGATGCTTTATATAGGTGAAAAAGTTGGTCAAGGTGGACCTAAGGTAGATATTGCATTAGACCCCCTTGAAGGAACAACTATTACAGCTAAGGGTGGAGAAAATGCAATGGCGGTTATTGCTCTAGCTCAAGACGGAGGATTTTTAAATGCTCCAGATGTCTATATGGAAAAAATTTCATCTAACGTCCCTAAAGAATTAAATATTATTTCAATCCAACAGGATTTAAAATCTAATATTAAAGAATTAGCAAAATTTAAAAAAATTAATATTGAAGATATTATAATTTGTGTTTTAGAAAGAGATAGGCACCAACAAATCATTGATGATATTAGAAGTTTAGGTTCAAGAATTAAGATGATAGGAGACGGAGACGTTAGTGCTGTTATTTCCTCAGTTTTACCAAATAATAATATTGATATGTATTATGGCATAGGAGGAGCTCCTGAAGGAGTTTTAGCTGCCGCTGCTCTACAATGCGTAGGTGGTTTTATGGAAGGAAAATTATTGTTCAAGAATGATGATGAAAAAGCGAGAGCTACAAAAGTCAATATAACTGATTTTAATAAAATTTATTCCCTTGAGGAGTTAGCTCAAGGAGATGTCATGTTTTCAGCAACTGGAGTAACGGATGGAACTATGCTCCCTGGTGTCAAAACAAATAAATTTATGGGAGAAACTCATTCTATAGTAATGAGATCAAAAACAGGAACAGTACGTCATATAGTTGGTAACCATAATTTTAATATAAAAAAACTTGAATACTAATAATAGCTTTCTTGAAACCAGTTGGAAACAAATAGATAAACTTGATAGCTCTGAAGTATTTAATACGGCTCAAAAAAATAACCTCTCCATAACTCTCTCTGAACTTTTAATAACTAGAAAAGTTACCCATGTTAAATCTTTTTTATCTTCTAAGTTAAAAGATAATATTAATTTTAATAAAATTGAAAAATTAGCTAATATTGAAAAAACACAAATCTTTTTCAACGAAGTCAAAGAAGTAAAAAAGGTAGGAATTTTCTCAGATTATGATGTCGATGGAGCATGTTCGGCCGCTATACTAAAAAATATTTTATCCCAGTTCGATATAGAAGTTGAGGTCTATATACCAAATAGACTTTCAGAAGGCTACGGTCCCAATCCTCTAGCAGTAAAAAAATTACTTGAAAATAACAGTCATATTATTTTTTTAGATTGTGGGAGTAATAACTTGGATGAACAAAAACTAGTGAGAGAGAACGGTTCTCAATTACTCATTATAGATCATCATGAATGTGGTGACGCCTTTGAGGATGTTATTTTAATCAATCCAAAATATAATAAAGATCAATCTGTTCTAAATGATCTATGCACAACATCATTAGTTTTTCTTGTTGTTTTTTATTTAATTAAAAAAGAAATATTTAATAATAAAGATATCCTGCAATATTTAGATCTTGTAGCTTTAGCAACAATTTGTGACTTGGTTCCCTTAAATTCAATTAATCGATCTTTTGTTAAACAGGGTTTAATAATTCTCAACTCTGAAAATAAAAATAAAGGGTTAATGACTTTAATTAATGATGCTAAAATCAAGCAAGCTATTTCAGAATATCATTTAGGTTATGTTTTGGGTCCTAGAATTAATGCTGGTGGAAGAATGGGGGAGTCTTACCTGGGGTATAATTTACTTTCTTCTCCTAATATTCATTTAGCTGCTCAATACTCCTCAGTCATTGGTGGAAAAAATCAAGAAAGACAAAAAATTCAAACTTCAATTATTAATTCAATCCATGAACGTCAGAAAGATCATCAAGATTTAATTAATTTTTATTATGATGCTACTTGGCATATCGGAGTTCTTGGAATTATAGCAGGTAGATTAATGAGAATTAACAAAAGACCTTCTTTTGTGATGACGGATTCAGATCAGTTTATTGTGGGTTCTGGCAGGTCGCTCGGAGGATTAAATATTGGAACATTAATGATGGAAGCTGCTGAAAAGGGAATTATTATAAAAGGTGGTGGACACTCAAAGGCTTGCGGTTTCACTTTAGATAAAGAATCTTGGCAAGCATTTAAATTGTTTTTAATTGATAAGTTTACAGGCTCTGAGGTTGATCAGGAAAATTATTATGAGGTCACCCTAGACCTAACTGTCATTAATGATAATTTATTAAAAGATTTAGATTTACTTAGTCCTTTTGGCCAAAGCAATCCTGAGCCCATTTTTAAGTCTGAAAATGTAAAGTTACAAATTTTAAATGTTTTTAAAGAAAAGCACATGAAATGTAAGCTGTCTGATAATTTAGGTAATTCGATAATTGGAATGATGTTCGACTCTAATGTGGAGTCTTTTAAAGCTTATATTGCTAAAAAAACAGAATTTGATTGTTATTATAAAGTGAAAAGAGATACCTATAGCTCAAATGTCATAGTTCATATTGAAGACATTCATTGATTGATTTTTAATTAAATCTAGCTATTTTATTTCCGTGTAGTGTCTCCTTCGTCTAGCGGTTAGGACATCACCCTTTCACGGTGAAGACACGGGTTCGATTCCCGTAGGAGATGCCAAATACTAAAAAACATAATTAATAATTAATAATTATCATTCAATTTAACATTATTCTTTGTTTCATTGAATGAAATCATGTATGTTTTTCAACTTATAAATAGTAAATAAATATTAAGGAGTAATTAAAAAAATGCCAGGTAAGATTTCACTTTTTGTCCCAGGACCAACTAATATGCCAGATAGAGTACGTCAGGCAATGGATATATCGAACGAAGATCATAGAGCACCTGGTATGGATAAATTTTGGCATCCTTTAATTACTGATTTAAAAAAAGTTTTTGGAACTACTGAAGCTCAACCTTTTGTTTTCGCTGGTACGGGCAGTAGTGGTTGGGAAGCGGCTCTAACAAATATTTTAAATGAAGGTGATAAAGTTTTATCTGGTCGCTTTGGTCATTTTTCTCACCTTTGGATCGAAATGTGTAAAAAATTAAATGTTGAAGTTGAGGTAGTGGATGTAGATTGGGGTTTAGGAACTCCACACGAAGATTTTGAAAGAATTTTAAAAGCCGACACAAACCATGAAATAAAAGCAGTCTTAGTTACGCATAACGAAACTTCGACAGGAGTTACAAATAATGTAGCTACAACAAGAGAATTATTAAATAACTTAAACCATCCTGCACTTCTTTTTGTTGATGGAGTTAGTTCAATTGGATCTATTGATTTTCAAATGGATAAATGGGGAGTAGATGCGGCTATTTCAGGTTCCCAAAAAGGATTTATGCTACCTGCTGGACTTGCGATTTCATGTATAAGTCAAAAGGCTCTAGAATTAGCTAAAACCTCAAATATGAGAAGAGCTTATTATGATTTCCATGACATGCTGACAGTGAATAATACGGGTTATTGGCCTTACACAAATCCTATGCCTTTACTAAGAGGCCTCAGAGAAGCTTTAAATATGATGAATGAAGAAGGTCTTGAAAATATTTATTCTAGACATGCTCATTTAGCTACAGCTGTAAGAAAAGCTACTGAGGCTTGGGGTTTAAAATTTTGTGCTCAAGATCCATCTCTTTATTCCAATACTGTAACTGCTATTATGGTGCCAGAAGGTTTCGATTCAATGGATGTGGTTAAGACAGCTTACAGTAAATATAATACATCATTTGGCGGTGGATTAAATAAAGTTGCTGGAAAATTATTTAGAATTGGTCATTTAGGAGATTTAAATAGCACTATGATACTTGGAGCTATTTCGACTGCTGAGTTAGCAATGTATGATGTGGGAATTAAATTTGAATTAGGAAGTGGTGTTGCGGCCGCTATCAAACATTTAAAAGTTTAAATATGAAAATTTGTATTTATGGTGCAGGCGCTATTGGTGGATACCTAGGAGCAAAGCTAACTGAAATAGGAGCTGACGTTACACTTATTGCAAGAGGTCCTCATTATAACGCTATCAAAGAAGATGGATTAAGGTTACGCAAAGACGGCAAAGAGCTTGTTGTGTACCCAAGATGCGTTGATACGGCGGAGAAGGCGGGTAAACAAGATTATATTTTTGTTACTCTTAAAGCTCACTCTGTTCCGGGATGTCTGGATGCTTTCAAAGTATTAATGAAAGATGACACTTCTTTTGTATGGGGAGTAAATGGGATTCCTTGGTGGTATTTTCACAATCACCCTGATCCTGAATTTAAAGATAAAAAAATCCTATCAGTTGACCCTGATAATTCCCAGTGGAACGATATAGGTCCAGAAAAAATTATTGGATGCATAGTGAACCCCGCTTCAGAAGTTATTAAGCCGGGAGTTATTCAACATTTAGAAGGAGATAAATTTCAATTAGGAGAAATTAACGGTGAAAACACAGATAGAATAAAAAACTTATCTGAGATACTTGAAAAAGCTGGATTTCAAGCTCCTATAAGACCTAATATTAAAGGAGACATATGGTTAAAACTCTTTGGTAATTTGTCTTTAAACCCTATCAGTGCTTTAACAACTTCAACTTTAGTTAAAATATGCAGCGATGCAGATGTTAGAGATGTTATTAAAAATATGATGAATGAAGCACATTCTATCGCTACTAAACTTGGCATTGATAAACCTTTTGATGTTGAGAGAAGAATAGATGCTGCTAAAGCTGTAGGAGAGCATAAAACATCCATGCTTCAAGATTTAGAGCGTGATCGTCCAATGGAAATTGATGCATTAATTGGGTCAGTTCAAGAGTTGGGAAGAATTACTTCTATTCCTACGCCAACTATTGACACCGTTCTAGCCCTTACAAAATTAAGAGCTAGAGAAGCAAAATTATATTAACTTAAAGCAGCTTTAATCGTCTCTCCTAATTTTGCTGGAGATTTTGATATATGCACACCAGCTTCCTCAAGAGCATTAAACTTTGATTCAGCAGTACCTTTTCCACCAGAGATAATAGCACCCGCATGACCCATTCTTTTTCCTGCTGGAGCACTAGCTCCCGCTATAAATGAAGCTATAGGTTTTTTTATAGATGAACTTTTAATGAAATCAGCTGCTTCTTCTTCTGCAGTTCCACCAATTTCACCAATCATAATAATACCTTCAGTTTCTGGATCTTTAAGGAATAAATCCAAGCAATCTATAAAATTGGTACCATTGATAGGATCTCCACCAATTCCAATACAAGTTGTTTGGCCTAAACCTACAGCTGTTGTTTGAGCAACTGCCTCATAAGTCAAAGTTCCAGACCTACTAACAATTCCAATTTTTCCCTTTTGGTGAATATGACCAGGCATAATTCCAATCTTACACTCATCTGGAGTTATAATTCCAGGACAGTTAGGGCCAATTAGTCTTGATTTAGATGAAGCTAATTTATTTTTAACTTGGAGCATATCTAAAACAGGAACACCTTCGGTGATACAAACTATTAATTCAATTTCTGATTCAATAGCTTCTATAATAGCTCCCGCAGCAAATGGAGGTGGCACATAGATAACAGTAGCATCTGCATGTGTTGCTTCTTTAGCCTCTTTAACTGAATTAAAGACAGGCAGTCCTAGGTGTTGCTGACCTCCTTTTTTAGGTGTCACTCCACCAACCATATTGGTTCCATACTTTATTGCTTGTTCCGAATGAAAAGTGCCTTGCGCACCAGTAAAACCTTGGCAAATAACTTTGGTTTCTTTATTAATTAATACAGACATCAGTTCCTCCTTATTTTAATGATGCAACAGCCTTTTGAGCTGCGTCTTCTAAATTGTCTGCTGAAATAATAGCTAAGTCAGATTTTTTTAAAATATCCTTACCTAAATCAACATTGGTTCCTTCAAGTCTTACAATAAGTGGAACTTGAATAGAAAGTTCTTTAGCGGCTGCAACAATACCTTCTGCAATAATATCGCATTTCATAATACCACCAAAAATATTTACAAGAATCGCTTTCACATTAGAATCTTGAAGAATGATAGAGAAAGCTTTTGCTACTCTTTCTTTTGTAGCTCCGCCTCCAACGTCCAAGAAATTAGCAGGACTACCACCATGTAGTTGAATGATGTCCATTGTTCCCATTGCTAGACCTGCTCCATTGACCATGCAACCTATACTTCCATCGAGTTTTACATAATTTAATTCATGTTTCGACGCCTCCATCTCAGATGGATCTTCTTCAGTTTCATCCTGCATTTCAAAAATATCTTTATGTTTATATAAAGCATTATCGTCGATTGAAATTTTTGCATCGAGAGTAATAAAATTATTTTCACCTGTTAATACAAATGGATTCACTTCAACCATAGAAGCATCAATTCCTAAAAAGGCAGAATAAATATTTTGTATTTGTTTTGAAAAGTCTTCGGATTGATCTTCTGTAATTTCTAATCCTTTTATCAGAGCGTCAAATGTTGATTGAGGAAGATCTTTTTCACCTTTAACATTAATGGTAATAATTTTTTCAGGTTGTTTTTCTGCAACTTCTTCAATTTCCATTCCTCCTTCAGTAGAAGCTATGATGGAAATAGAAGATGTAGATCTATCAACAAGAATACTAATATAATATTCTTTCTTAATATCACATCCTTCTTCTATATAAAGTCGGTTAACAACTTTTCCTACTGGTCCAGTTTGTTTTGTGACAAGTGTTTTACCAAACATTTTTAATGCATTTTCTTTTGCCTCTTCTTTAGACATAGAAACTCTCACGCCACCTTTATCATCTCCGCTGTCTTTAAATTTACCTGCACCTCGGCCACCTGCATGGATTTGTGATTTTACAACCATGACAGGCGTCGTAATGGATTCAATTGCATTATCGATATCTGAATTTTTAAGTACTGGATTTCCTCCAAGAACTCTCACATCAAATCCTTTTAATAGTTGCTTTGCTTGATATTCATGTAGATTCATTGTTTTCCTCCTTAATTGTTAATAGAATTTTTCCTATGTGCCCTGAGCTCTCCATTAGTTGATGAGCCACATTGATTTCATCCATGGGAAATTTTTTAAAAATATTTAAACCAATTGATCCATTCTCAATTAACGGCCAAACATCTTTTAAAACTTGTCGAACAATTTTACCTTTTAATTCTGAACTTCTAGATCTTAGTGTAGAGCCAGATATTTTTAATTGCTTATTCATAATATGAAGAAGGTTAACTTCACCTTTGATTCCTCCAAGAGCAGCTATGTAAGTAAGCCTCCCTTTGAAATTAAGTATCTTTAAATTTTTTTTAAAATAATCACCGCCAACCATATCTAAAATAATATCTACTTTAATATTTTCTCTCGTTAGCACTTCTTCAAAATCTTCTTCTTTATAATTAATAGCTTTAGTAGCTCCTAAATTAAGACAGGCATCACATTTTTCTTTACTGCCAGCGGTGACATAAATCTTATCTGTAAAATTTTTCAAAATTGATATAGCTGTCGTTCCAATTCCACTACTACCTCCATGAATTAAAATAGATTCATTTTTTTTAAATTCAGAAATATTAAAAACATTTTCATAAACAGTAAGGATTGTTTCGGGAAGAGATGCTGCATCATGAATATTTATATTTTTGGGAATAGGTAGGACTTGTCTTTGGTCAACGTTTACAAATTCTGCATAACCGCCGCCACCTAAAATTGCACAAACAAAATCTCCAATTTTAATATCTTTAACTAACGATCCTAACTTTGAAACTTTACCTGAAACTTCTAAACCTATTATATCACTTTCGCCTTGTGGGGGAGGGTAGTGTCCTTTTTTCTGGAGAAGGTCTGCTCTGTTAATTCCAGAAGAATAAATCTCTATTTGAATTTCATTTTCTTGAGGTGATTCTATTTTTCTTTCACTAATAATCAGTTCACCATTCTTGTTATCCACAAATTTCATTACTACTGGTATACAATATACAAATAAATCTTCAAGCATTCCATATGGTGAAACAATTCATTTGATTTATGTCTCCAGTTATACTAACATTAAAAAATATAACGACGGTAATTTATAAGGAGGAATAACTATGAATTTACTTAAAAAAGTAGCAGTTCTATTTGTATCTTTTTCTTTTGTGGCTGTAAGTACAGCTTCAGCAAAAGAATTTGCACCTAAAAAGCCTATTGAGCTAATCATTATGGCTGGCCAAGGTGGTGGAGCAGATGAAATCGCTAGACTAGTACAAGGTATTGCAGAAAAGAATGACTTTACTTCAAAGCCTTTAATCCCAATCAATAAGCCTGGTGGATCAGGTGGTGAGGCTATGACTTATGTAAAAGGTAAGAGTGGAGATCAGCATACAATTATGATCACACTTAACAGCTTTTTTACAACTCCTCAAAACCAAACAGAACTAGGTATTAACATCTTAGAAGACTACACACCACTTGCTAGACTTCTAACTGATACATTTATGGTTTGGATTAAAAAAGACGGTGCTAAAACATCAGGTATTACTACTTTAGATCAATTTCTTGATCGTGCAAAACAAGGTGACCTTGTGATGGGCGGTACAGGTAAAATGTCTGAAGATGAATTATTACTTGGTATGATGAGAGGTATGTTCGGATTTGATGCGAAGTATGTTCCTTATTCAGGCGGTGGCGCAGTTGCTAAAGGTTTAGTTGGTGGGGAAAGTGATTTCACACTAAATAATCCTTCTGAGCAAATGGGCTTCTATCAATCAGGTGACTCTAAGGCATTAGTAATGATGACTCCTAAGAGAAACCCAGCTTTTCCAGAAGTACCATCTTCTTATGAGCTAGGTTATCCTGATCTTGAGTATTACATGATGAGAGCTTTTGTTGCTCCAGCCGATATTGGTGCTGAAGCTCAAAAGTACTACACAGGTATACTTCATGACGTTTACATGAATGCTGATTTCCAAAAATTCAATATTGATGACGGTAAGTTATTAAGTTGGATTGAAGGTTATGGTCTTACAGATTTCTTTGCTGTTGAATATGACAAGCACTCTGAAATCGTAGCAGCGTTTAACTAATATATAAAAATAATAAGGAGGCCGATAAAATGAAATTAACTACTAGAAACGCAGAAATAATTGTTGCAGTTCTTTTGGCATTATGTTCTATCGGCCTCATGATTAAAAGCGCCCAAAACAGAATTGACTGGACTGTAGAAGATAATATGGGAGCAGGATTTATGCCTTTTTGGTTATCTCTTGGTATGCTGATTTGTACTATTATTACAATATCGAAATGGTTTTTAAAAAAATCACCCCAATCTACTAATAATGAGCCTTTTATAGATCCTGAAGCAAATAAATATGTATATGTAACTATACTTTCTTTAATTGGTCTAATTTTAGGAACGGCTTATTTAGGAATTTATATATCTTTAATCTTTTTCTTATTTTTCTATTTAAAATACTTTAGTGAAAAAAGTATTTTATTTATCTCAGTTTTCTCAATAGCAACTCCTATAGTTACTTTTTGTTTCTTTGAGTGGCTTTTGAAAATCACTTTACCCCAAGGTATTTCAGAACCTTTATTCTATCCAATTTACGACTTAATGTATTAATAAATAATCAGGAAAGGCTAATAAAAATAATCACATGGAAACTTTTTATCTTCTTATGAACGGCATTGGAACAGCTCTTGTTCCTCTTAATTTAGCTTTATTAATTTTTGGATGTCTAATCGGATTATTTGTGGGGGCTATGCCTGGACTAGGATCAGTAAACGGTGTTGCTATTCTTATCCCTATTACTTTTATTGTACCTCCAACTGCAGCCATTATCTTCTTAGCTGCTGTTTATTATGGAGCAATGTATGGTGGAGCTATTAGTTCAATTATGCTTGGAATACCTGGTGCATCAACCGCAGTAGCAACAGTTTTTGATGGTAGGCCACTCGCTCAAAAAGGAGATGCTATTACAGGACTAACAGCAGCAGCTGTAGGTTCGTTTGTAGGTGGAACAGTCTCAGTTATTTTATTTACTTTATTTGCGCCTCCTTTAGCTAAAGTTGCTCTTGCCTTCAATGCCCCAGAAACATTCGCATTAATGGTAATGGCCTTTGCTACGTTTGTTGGTTTAGGCGGGGATGATATCCCTAAAACTTGTTTTTCTATTTTAATTGGATTAGTACTATCTACGATTGGACTAGATCTTATTTCCGGACAGCCTCGTTTAATATTTTTTGGAATTCCAGGATTCTTACATGGTGTGAACTTTCTAGTTCTAGCTATTGGTATCTACGGTATCGGTGAAATGTTATGGACCTTAGAAAGCACCAAAGGTGCAGTTCAAATATCATCAATCAAATTTACTTTTAAGGATATTCTCGAATCATTTAAGAAATTAAAAGGAACTATGATGGCAATGACTATTGGTTCTTTTTTAGGTTTTTTTGTCGGTATTCTTCCTGCTGCAGGAGCAACTCCTGCCGCATTAATGTCTTATGGAATTACAAAACAATTATCAAAAAATTCTGCTGAATTTGGAACGGGCGTACCAGCTGGTGTTGTAGCTCCTGAATGTGCAAATAATTCTGCAAGTACAGGAAGTATGCTCCCTATGCTTACCTTAGGAATACCAGGTTCTCCAACAACAGCAATTTTACTTGGAGGAATGATTTTATGGGGCTTAACTCCTGGACCTTTATTATTTACCCAGCAGCCTGAATTTGTTTGGGGTTTAATTGGAAGTTTATATATTGCTAATTTCTTTACACTTATCTTAAATGTAGCGCTTATACCTGCCTTCATCATGGTTTTAAGAGTGCCTTTTGCAATCCTAGCTCCTGTTATTTTTGTTTTATGTGTAACTGGAGGTTATGCTCCAACACAAAGTATTCATGATGTGTGGCTAATGCTACTTTTTGGTGTAGTGGGTTATATTTTAAGAAAACTAGACTACCCTGTGGCACCAGCTGTGCTCTCTATTGTTTTAGGTCCTTTAGCGGAAAAAGCTATGAGGCAATCTTTAATTATATCAGATGGTAGTTTTAATATTTTCCTTGATTTTACAATCAAGCCAATTGCAGCAACTATTATGTATATTGCTCTTATTTTTCTATTCCTTCCGTTAATTAATGTTCTGAAAAATAAGTTGTTTCCTAAGAAGGCTTAGACTTGTAAGATAGGGTTATAATGCAAAAAATTGGCCCAGTTAATCTTAAAACTAAAGTCTACGATAGTTTAAGAAAATATATAATATCTCTTAATATCTATCTAAAAGAGGTTGATTTTCATTTAGACGAAAGACAGCTTTCTGCAAAATTAGGCGTCAGTAGAACTCCTATTAGAGAAGCTGTTGCTCGATTAGAGCAAGAGGGAATTGTTAAGACTATTCCAAGAAGAGGTGTTTTTGTTAATCGAAAAACTAAAAAAGAACTTATTGAAATAGTCACAGTCTGGGCTGGTTTGGAAGGTTATGCCGCTCATTTAATTATTCAAAACTCATCAGATTTGGAAATTAAATCATTAAGAAATTTTTGCCAATATTCAAAGGACAATGTTTTATCTGATCTTGATAACTACTCCAATGATAATATACGTTTTCACCAGCACATTATGAAATTAACTAAAGTTAACCTAATGAGTCATGTCTTAGAATCACAATTAGTTCATTTGCAGTTTTTAAGAAAAAAATTCATTTTTGTTTCAGATAGAGCTGTTAGATCAATTGATGAGCATGATGAAATTATAGTCGCACTTCTATCTAAAAACGCCTCAAAAGCTGAAAAAGTATTGAAAAATCATGCATTAGCCCTTGTGGATAGAATAGAAGATAATTTAAAAAAGTAACTCTTAAATCATTTACATTAACGCCTTATATTGGTATACAATATACCACGAGATTTAATTAACGAGGAGCAAAAAAAAATGTCTACAGGATCAAATGAACAGATGATAACTGGTGGAGAGCTAGTTGCTAAAGCCTTAAAAGCAGAGGGAATTGACGTTATTTATACACTTTGTGGCGGTCATATTATTGATATTTACAATGGTTGTCTAAATGAAGGAATCAAAATTATTGACGTGCGTCACGAAGAAGTTGCAGCACATGCAGCTGATGGATATGCACGTATGACAGGTAAACCTGGTTGTGCAGTTGTAACGGCTGGTCCAGGAACTACTCATGCTATTACTGGTGTTGCGAACGCTTTCAGAGCTGAGATACCAATGCTTCTTATAGGTGGACAAAGTTCACAAGCTCAGCATAAAATGGGATCATTACAGGATCTACCTCACGTAGACATGATGCAACCTATTACAAAATTTGCCTCAACTGTAATGTCAACAGAGCGTTGTGCGGATATGGTCTCAATGGCTTTTAGAGAAACAAGAAATGGCTCTTATGGTCCTTCATTTTTAGAAATTCCAAGAGATATTCTTGATAGTTCTATTCCTTTGAGTAAAGCTATCCTTCCTCAAGCTGGAAAATATAGCGCTTCTCCAAAAACTTTAGCCGATCCTATTGATATTCAAAAAGCTGCAGATATGATTTCTAAAGCTGAAAGACCTTGTGTTTTATTAGGTCAGCAAGTTTGGACTTGCCAGTCAACTGATGAAGCTATCGATTTCGTTAGAAAGTTGAACATACCTGCATATTTAAATGGTGCTGCAAGAGGAACATTACCTCCTGGAGATCAACATCATTTCCATAGAACAAGAAGAAATGCATTCACTAAGTCTGACTGTATTATAATTGTTGGAACACCTTTTGATTTCAGAATGGGTTATGGAAAAAGATTAAATCCAAACGCAAATGTAATTCAAATCGATATGGATTACCGAACAGTTGGAAAAAATAGAGACATCACTATAGGTCTAGTTGGTCATATTGGTAGAACGTTATCCGCTATTGCAGATGCTGGAACTAAAACTAATAGAGATGACTGG
This sequence comes from uncultured Alphaproteobacteria bacterium, assembly GCA_963926395.1. Lineage (GTDB taxonomy): Bacteria > Pseudomonadota > Alphaproteobacteria > HIMB59 > HIMB59 > HIMB59. Next base: position 11,623 of record CAWUWX010000018.1, on the reverse strand, counting down.
TTTAAAGAATTAAGAGCTGGAGAAGAAAGTGCATTAGAAAAATTAATGCCTACTTTTACAACTGATAAGTCTCCTATAAGCCCTTACAGAGTAGCATGGGAATTAAATCAATTCCTTAATGAGGATACAATTTATATTGGTGATGGTGGTGACGTCGTTACGATCAGTGCGCAAGCAGTTCAACCAAAAAGACCAGGAGCTTGGATGGATCCAGGTCCTCTTGGAACTTTAGGTGTAGGTGTTCCTTATGCGATTGCCGCTAAGCAAGCATCACCTGAAAGCGAAGTTCTTTTATATTGTGGTGACGGAGCGTTCTCAATGACGGGAATGGATTTTGAGGCATTTGTTAGACACAAACTTCCTGTATTGGTTGTGGTTGGAAATAACTCTGCTCAAAATCAAATTCGTTTTGGTCAAATTATGAAATATGGCGAAGAAAAAGGAAATGTTGGTAATTTATTAGGCGATGTTCCATTTGATGAATTCGCTAAAATATTTGGTGGTCATGGTGAAAGTGTTAGAGAGGCTAAGGATATTCAGCCAGCTCTTCAAAGAGCTAGAGAAGCTGTAAAAGCCGGTACTCCAGCAATAGTTAATATTTGGGTGGATAAAGAAGAATTTGCTCCAGGTACTAAAAACCAAACTATGTATAAATAAATTTGTTATAATTAAAAAAAGGGAATTTTATTATGGAAGCTAAAGCATTAGAAGGCGTAAAGATCTTAGACATGACTCATGTTCAGTCAGGACCTACTTGCACACAGTTGCTAGCATGGTTTGGTGCTGATGTAATTAAAGTTGAAAGACCGGGGGTAGGTGACGCCACAAGAGCTCAGCTAAGAGATATCCCTGGAGAAGATAGTTTATACTTTACTATGCTTAACTCTAATAAAAGAAGTATTACCTTAAATCCTAAAAATGCTGAAGGTGCTAAAATTTTTACTAAACTCATTGAAGAGTGTGATGTGATGGTTGAAAATTTTGCACCGGGCGCTTTAGATCGCATGGGATTTAGTTGGGAAAAAATACAAGAGATCAATCCTAAAATGATATACGCATCTGTTAAGGGTTTTGGACCGGGTGCATATGAAGATTGCAAGGTATATGAAAATGTTGCTCAGTGTGCTGGAGGTTCTGCTTCCACAACAGGTATGCTTGGTGAAGTTCCTATGGTAACAGGAGCCCAAATTGGTGACAGTGGCACAGGACTGCATTTAGCTCTTGGAATCGTAACTGCTTTATTTCAACGCACGCACAGTGGTAAAGGTCAAAGAGTAGAAACAGCTATGCAAGATTCAGTTTTAAATCTTTGTAGAGTAAAACTTAGAGATCAGCAGCGTCTTAATCACGGTCCTTTAAAAGAATATTCTCAACATGGTGAAGGTATTCCTTTTGGAGAAGCTACTCCAAGAGCCGGAAATGATTCTGGCGGAGGGCAACCTGGACGAATTTTAAAATGTAAGGGTTGGGAAACTGATGCTAATGCATATACTTATTTTATTACCCAGGCAGCTGTTTGGGAAAAAGTATGTCAAGTTATTGGAAAGCCTGAATGGGCTGAAGATGAAAGATTTAAAACTCCTGAACTGAGACTCCCACATTTAAATGAGATATTCAGCACTATTGAATCTTGGACAATGACTAAAACAAAATTTGAAGTCATGGATATCTGTAATCCGTTAGATATTCCTGTAGGCCCAATTTTATCTATGAAGGAAATAGCTGAAGATGAAAGCTTGCGCAATACAGGTACTGTTGTAGAAGTAGATCATCCGGGACGTGGAAAATATTTAACAGTTGGAAATCCTATTAAGTTATCTGATTCACCAGCTGACGTAAAAAGATCACCCTTATTAGGTGAGCATACGAATGATATACTAAAAGAATATTGTAAAATCAGTGATGATGACATTAAGTCGCTTCGTGATTCTGGTGCAATTTAATTAATCTAAGAATACAATAAGGAGAATTATGAAAATCATACTAATGGGACAACAGGCTTTTGGAAAAAGCACACTTGAAAAATTTTATAAAGAAACTGATCATGAAATTGTTGCTGTATATTGCGCACCAGACAAAGAAGGTAAGCCTTTAGATCCAGTTAAAGAATATGCGCTATCTGAAAATCTTCCAGTTTTCCAGCCATCTAATTTTAAAGATAAAGAAGTTTTAGATCAGATTAAAAGTCATGATGCTGATTTATGCGTAATGGCTTATGTAATTATTTTCGTTCCTGAAGAAGCGAGAAATATTCCAAAACTTGGGTCTATTTGTTTTCATCCTTCTTTACTTCCTTTACATAGAGGACCAAGTTCAATTAATTGGCCAATTATAATGGGTTCTAAAAAGACAGGACTTACAATTTTTTATCCTAATGATGGTTTAGATGAAGGTGAAATTCTCCTTCAAAAAGAAGTCGAAATTGGTGATGATGAAACACTAGGAGATGTTTATTTCAGTAAAATTTTTCCTTTAGGTGTAGATGCATGTATTGAGGCTGCAGATTTATTAAATTCTGGTAATGCTCCTAAAATTACTCAAGACGATTCAAAGTCTAGTTATGAGTCTTGGTGTAAAAAAGCTGATGCAAGAATTGACTGGAAAAAACCAGGTATCGAAGTTTATAATTTAATCAGAGGTTGTAATCCTCAGCCAGGAGCTTGGGCAGAATTCATGGATGAAGAATATGTTTTTTTAGATACAATATTCTCTTCAGAGCAAAGTGCAGAGCACTTCCCAGGGCAGATTATGGAAATTAATCAAGAAAATATTAAAATTGCTGTTAAGGGTGGTTTCTTAATCGTTTCTAGATTTAAATCCAAAGAACAGGGTAAACTTTTTGTTAAGGATATGAATACAGCAGTTCTTACCGAAGGAGATCTATTTAGTTAGTATGGCAGCTTCAGCAGATATTGCAGTTAATTTAACTTCTAGTAGCGTTGGTATAATCAGCGTTATTGTTTTTGTTATAGCTTATGCATTTGTGATGGCTGAAGAAGTCACTCACTTAAGAAAATCTAAGCCAGTGATTTTGTCAGCCGGTATTATTTGGGCACTAATTGCATTCCATTTTATGGGTGATAAGGAAATGGCTCATATGGTCGAAGCTTCTTTAAGACATGGAGTACTTGAATACGCTGAATTATTTTTATTTCTTCTGGTTGCGATGACCTACATAAACTCTATGGATAATAGAGATGTTTTCAACGCCTTAAGATCATGGCTAACAAGAAAAGGATTTACCTATAAGCAACTTTTTGTCATTACGGGTGTAATTGCATTCTTTTTATCTCCTATTGCAGACAATCTTACTACTGCATTAGTTTTATGTGCTGTTCTTCTTGCTGTCGGTAAAGATAATAATAAATTTATATCAATTGGTTGTATTAACATTGTTGTAGCGGCTAACGCCGGAGGAGCATTCTCCCCATTTGGTGATATTACTACTCTAATGGTATGGCAAAAAGGCCTTTTGAATTTCTTTGATTTTTTTGCAATCTTTATTCCTTCCGTAGTTAATTATGTAGTTCCTGCATTTATTATGTATTTCTTCGTCGAAAATGGAACGCCAAAATCATCAGGTGAAACTGTTGTTATGAGAAGAGGCGCTAAAAGAATTATTTTTTTATTTATTTTAACAATAGTCACGGCAGTGTGTTTTCATAACTTTTTAACTTTACCACCTATGTTGGGCATGATGGTCGGTTTTGGATATTTATCAATTTTTGGCTACTATTTAAAAATGACTCATGGAAATAGTGAAATAGACTCTCTAGAAAAGTTTGATGTACTAAGAAAAGTTTCTAAAGCAGAGTGGGATACCCTCCTATTTTTCTTTGGTGTTATTTTAAGTGTTGGAGGTTTAGGCTTTATTGGATATTTGTCCATGATTAATAACTTTATGTATGTAGAGCTAGGCGCGACTTGGGCTAATGTATTAGTGGGAATATTATCCGCAATAGTAGATAACATACCCGTTATGTTTGCCGTTCTTACAATGAACCCTCCTATGGAAGAATCTCAATGGTTATTGGTAACTCTTACTGCAGGTGTTGGCGGAAGTATGTTATCAGTTGGTTCTGCAGCAGGTGTTGCTTTAATGGGACAGGCGAGAGGTAAATATACTTTTTTTGGCCATCTAAAATGGACGCCAGTCATCGCATTAGGTTACGCTGCTAGCATATACACTCATATACTTATTAACTTTTAATTTTAGAATACTCCATACGAATTGCTTCTTGAATAAAGAGTTGCCATAAACGAACAGCAAATTCAGTATCTAATTTCTCTTTTTTAGCTTTAGTTTGTATGTTTTGAAGGATTTTTTTTATTCTTTCGTGGTCTACAACTTGATTGGGATCATCTTTTAGATTTGCAACCTTATGGATTTCATTAAATCTCTGTGCTACTAATTTTAAAATTTTATCGTCTATTTGATCAATTTTTTTTCTTATGGCGTTAAGTTTGATACTTTTATCTTTTTTCATCTAAGGTAATATATAATTCTATAGGGAAATGAAAATAAAAATCTTAAATAAAATTTAAATGATGATTAAAGGAAAAGTGGCTGTTTTTTGTGGTTCTATGTATGGACCAGATAAATCTCACACTAAACTTGCCCAAGATATCACCACTTATTTAGTTAAAAATAATTATGGTATTGTTTATGGAGGCGGTCAGAGTGGAATTATGGGTGTTGTTGCTAATACGGCATTAGCGCTTGGTGGTCATGTTACGGGTATTATTCCCAATTTTCTTGATAGTAGAGAAAAAATTCATCAAAAATTAAATAAAATAATTATTACAAAAACTATGGAAGATAGAAAAAAAAAGTTTTTATCACTTTCTGATATCTTTATTGCTTTACCTGGAGGCGGAGGCACTATTGAAGAGATATCCTTAGTGGTGTCGGCTAATCAATTAAATATTATCAAAAATAAGAGAATGATTATTTTTAATTATAAAAAATACTGGGACCCCTTGATTAAGCAGTACTTAAAGCTGCCATCAGTAAAATATGCACGCAATGATGTACTCAAGTTCATATCGGTATGCAAAAATATAGAAGAGTTATCAAAAATTTTATCTAAAATTAAATTATAATTTTACTTAATATATTTTAGCCAGTTAGAAAGTTCCCTTTTTCTTATTTTATCATCTATTAAAGATTTACTAAAACTATCCTGACTAGGTTTTTTATAAGCATGAATAATTTTATCTAATTGATTTCTAGTAAAGCATTTCTCATTAATTAAAATTTTTTTTCTAGCCTTTAATATTTGCCCAGTGTAATGAAAGTTAAATTCAGGGTGATACTGAGTTCCCCAAAACTTTTTTGTAACTAAGGCTTGTATAGAGTAATGATTTTCCGCTAACAGTGTTGATTTTTCTGGCTTAGTTGTAATGTGGTCCACATGAGATGCAAATGCATCAAAAACAATGGGTTTATTTTTATACATATCATGCTTTATGCCCTGTTCATTAAGGGTGATATTAAAAGCAATACCAACCTCTCTTCCTTTAGAATTTTTTTTAACATCACCCTTATTGGCAACAGTGTAGAGTTGCATTCCCCAACAACTTCCAAATATATTTAATTCTAATTTAGATAATTTTTTCATTAAAGTGATTTGATTTTTAATTTCTTTAGTGTTGTCATATATATTTAAGCTTGAGCCTGTCCAGACAATCCCATGAAAAGAGTTAAAAAAATCTTCACTGTATGTCTTGTTAAGTTCAATAGAAGGATGAATATAAGTGGTGTTAATTTTTGAATTAATCCCTAATAGCTGATCTCTGTAAAAATCACAGATATGCTGCAGTCCATTTTTTTGAAGCTTATTCCATCCTTTTTTGTCATAGCCATTAACTATTAGTAAATTCATCTGTATCGGAATATATTGAATTTATAAAATATGTCAGCTTTTTTATTTAAATCTTTATCAGTGCTTTTCTTTGTTTTAATGGGAACCTGCATAAAGCTCTTAGCTGATCGTGTTCCATTATTTGAAGTTGTTTTTTTTAGAAATTTTTTTGCATTATTTCCTGTTATATTCATGTTATGGAAAAATAATTTAAAAATAGCTGATATCAATCAATACCCTTTACATCTCATGCGTGCTGTTTTTGGAATTTGCGCTATGACATTATTCTTCCTATCTCTTCGTCACGTTAATTTAGTTGAAATGCAAACCATTAGTTTTTCATCAGTATTTTTCATCTCTATTTTATCTGTATTTTTTTTACGTGAAGTAATTGGTATGAGGAGGATAATAGCTATTATGTTTGGTTTTATTGGTGTTGTAATTATTCTTAACCCTTCTGTGAGTGTTTTTTCTAACTATTCTTTACTTCCACTTATTGCTAGTCTCTTACTTTCATTTGCTGTTATTTTTTTAAAAAAAATATTAATCACAAATAATAATTTTCTATCTATTTTTATTTTTACTCTATTTTGTTCAATTATAAGTCTAGCTTTTATGAACTCCACATGGATTATTCCTAAAACAACGGATATAATATTATTAATTCTTACTGGAGTTTTGGGCTTTATAGCTCAAGTTTTCCTGACTAAATCTTACCAATTAGCTGACGCTTCTTTGTTGGCTCCTTTTGAATTCTCTTCACTCTTATGGTCGTATTTTATTGGATATTTTTTGTTTCATGAAGTCATTTCTCTTAGAGTTTATCTAGGTGGTTTGATTGTTGTTTTAAGTGTGGCTTATATTTTTTATAGAGAAAGTACGCTCAAGAAAAGAATTGCAGTGGGTATTAATAAACAATTTTAATTTATAAATTTAGAAATTATTCTTTCTAAGAAAATTCCTGCAAATATCACTATACCACCACCTAAATATACCTGCCAAAAACTAGATATCAATTTTCCCTTCATATACTTCCATTTAATAACTGCTATAATTGATAACTCTATTACAGTTACCCCAATCGCTATATCTTTTGCTAAACTAATATCATTGATTAAAAAGGGTAATGTGTGGAGCATCCCCCCTATAAATGTTGCTAGTCCTGTTATAAATCCTCTTATGACTGGAGACCCTCTGCCTGTTAATTCCCCATCGTCACTAATAGCTTCTGCTTGTCCCATACTAATGCCAGCACCGACAGATACCAAAGTTCCAGCCATAAAAGCCGTCTTTGTATCACCAGATACTGCAAATCCAAATACAGGCGCTAATGTTGAAATGGATCCGTCCATAAAACCTAACAGAGCAGGCTGTACAACCTTTAATAAAAATTGTTCTTCCTGTTTTTGTGTTTTTTTTCTTAAAGACATTTTATTATCTTACTACATAAATTAGACACTAGATTATTTTTTTGCTAATATAATTTATGGAATATTTGCACACAATGGTAAGAGTCACTAATATTGATGAATCGATTAATTTTTATTGCAATAAACTTGGCTTATTTGAATACTCCAGAAAAGATTATGAAAAAGGTAGATTCACATTAGTTTTCTTATGCGCACCTGAAGATAAAGAATTAGCATCTAATTCTCAAAAGCCTTTATTAGAACTTACTTATAATTGGGACCTAGAAGAATATAAGGATGGCAGAAACTTTGGTCACTTAGCTTTTAGTGTCAATAATATTTATGAGAAATGCCAATCCCTAATGGATAATGGAGTAATAATTAATAGACCGCCAAGAGATGGACATATGGCTTTTATAAAATCTCCTGATGGCATTTCGATTGAATTGCTCCAAAAAAATGAACCTCTTGAAATTAAAGAACCATGGATTAATATGAAAAATATGGGCACATGGTAAAAAAATATTCTACAATTTTAACTATTATTATATCTCTGTGCTTTATAAATTTTAGTAATGCAAACGAACTAAAAAAACTAATTGATTTATTTGATCAAGATATCATTAGTTCGGAAGTTCTCTATAATTCAGTTTTAAATTTAAATAAAAAAATTACTGATGATCAGCTTATTCAAATGATTGAACTTTTAAAATCAAAAACTATTTCATCAGAAGATTTTATAAAATCTTTTAATGATATGAACTTAGATAATCAGGATAATGTTTCTCAAGTTTCTGAAGAAAAAATTGATTTAATTAAAAAATTTACAATTAGCGACTGTAAGGGTCACACAAGTACTTGCTCTATGGTAGAGGGTTTTTTTGTAGAATACAAATATGCAAATGATTCACTTGTTATGTTCAGTAATAACTTTTTAAGTAACAGTGACTTGGTGAAAATTACTCCTAGAAAGCAGTATTATAAAAAAGATAAATTTTCTGAAATATTGGACTTTAAGCTTAAAAGTGGGCGAACAGTTCAATTTTCAATAAAAGGATTAGTAGTAAATAATGATTTTTCTATTAACTCTTTTAGTATTACAAGTGGTGGAAAACAAATAATTTCTGGAAATTTTAATTAATAAATAATTTAAATATATAAATTTATTTCATGGTAGGCATAACAAGTGAAGCGCCGGAAACTCCATCAGCCCATTTTGTAGTAATTGTTTTTCTTCTTGTGTAAAAATTAATTCCTTCTTCTCCATGCATGCCACTTCCGCCAAAATTAGAACCTTTCCAACCAGCAAAACTATAAAAAGCCATGGGTACTGGAATTGGAATATTGATTCCTACCATTCCAATTTGAACATTTTTCATAAAGTCTCTCGCTATATTCCCATTAGAAGTATAGACGGAGGTACCATTTCCAAATTCATGTCCGTTCACATGACTAATAGCCTCTTCATATGTATTAACGTTTACAACTGATAGAACGGGTCCAAAAATTTCTTCCTTATAAATTGTCATATCCTTTGTGACATTATTAAAAATAGTCGGTCCTACGAAATTTCCATTTTCAAAACCTTGGAGAGATATTCCTCTACCATCTAATTCTAGTTTTGCACCTTCATTAATTCCTTTTTCAATATACCCAAGTACTTTTTCTTTATGTTCCTTAGTAATCAGAGGCCCCATTTCACTATTGGGATCAAGTGAACTTCCAACATGAATAGAATTAGTTTTTTCTTTAAGTAGTTCCATAAATGGCTGTTGAATTTTTCCAACTGGTAAGGCAACTGAAGTAGCCATACATCTCTCACCTGCAGAACCAAAAGCAGCACCGATCAGTCCATTCACAGCATCTTCTAAATTAGCATCTTCCATAATTACCATATGGTTTTTAGCACCACCCAATGCTTGAACTTTTTTATTATATTTTGCAGATTCAGAATAGATATATTGAGCGACAGGCGTAGAGCCAACAAAACTTACAGAAGCTATATCATTTGATTGTAAAATTAAATCCACAACAGACTTATCTCCATGCATAACATTAAGGATATTATCTGGTAATCCTGCTTCAGAAAATAGTTCAGCAAGTTTCATTGAACATTGAGGTACTTTTTCAGATGGTTTTAAAATAAATGCATTTCCGCAAGCAATGGACATAGGGAACATCCACATGGGAACCATAGCGGGAAAATTAAAAGGTGTAATGCCCGCAGATATGCCAAGAGGTTGCCGAATATCAAATGAATCCACACTAGTACCAACATTAATAGAATGACTTCCTTTTAAAAGATGTGGGATACCGCATGCAAAATCAACTACTTCAAGACCTCTTTGAAGAGATCCTTTTGCATCAGAAAATACTTTACCATGTTCATTAGAAATAATAGTTGCTAATTCATCAAAGTTTTTTTCGATTAAATATTTAAATTTAAAAAGTATAGAAGATCTTTTTGTTAGAGAAGTTTCAGCCCATTCTAGTTGAGCTAATTTCATTGATTGAATTGTTTGGTTAAATTCAATTTCTGTGCTTACTGGAACTTTAGCGTATTCCTCTCCCGTTGTAGGCTTATATAATTTTATAAAATTTTTAGTCTCACTTGGTGTATTTTTTCCACCAATAAAATTGTTGATTACTATCATAATTAAAATAATTTTTACTATTTACATGTCTAATAGTAAAGATAATTGATATTTAAATTAAATAAGCTATGATGATTCCAAGCAGGGGTGCTGAAAGGCTGAGAGAGTATCTTACTTAACCCTAGAACCTGAACCGGATAATGCCGGCGTAGGAAGTGTATATCACCTACTCAAGCGTTTTAAGGTTCCTTTAATTGAAAGGAATATACTATGAGACTACTTACACTATTAATTGTATTTATTTTACCTACTTCGGTAATGGCTAAAGAACAGTTAAATATTTTAACATATGACTCTTTTACTTCAGAGTGGGGCCCTGGTCCCAGTATTGAAAAATCTTTTGAAGAAATCTGTAATTGTGAAATTAATTGGTCAACTGCAGATTCATCTGGAGCGCTTCTCTCTAGAGTAAAGCTCACAAATAATAAAGAGGGTTTTGATATTCTCTTAGGGATTGATGATTCGTTAATGTTTGAGGCTAAAGATACAAAGCTATTCTCAAATCATTCTTTATCTAAGGATTCATTAAATTCTTTAAATATTGATTGGAGTGATGAAATATTCGTACCTTTTGACTACGGATACTTTAGTTTTATTTATAATTCTTCAAAGTTAACTAACCCTCCAAAAAGTTTTGACGAACTAGCTGCACGCGATGATATAAGAATTATCATTATGGATCCAAGAACATCTACACCAGGTCTAGGATTAGCTAAATGGATTTATCAATTAAAAGGAGACGAATCCAAAAATTTTTGGACAAGTCTTCAGGATCAAATTGTTATTACTTCTAAAAGTTGGTCTGATGGTTACGGTTTGTTTCTAGAAGGAGAGGGTGATGTTGTTTTAAGTTACAGTACTTCACCTGCCTATCATGCAATCGCTGAATCGGATGAAAATTATAAAGCAATTTTATTTGAAGAGGGTCACGCAGAACAAATAGAAGTATTAGGCGTATTGAAAAATGCTCCAAATAAGAAATTAGCAGAACAATTTGTAAAATTTGCTATTACAAAAGGTTTCCAAGATCATATTCCTTATGGTAACTGGATGTACCCAATCATTGATGGAGTGGAAGGGAACAGTGACTTCTACAAATACGCACCAGTTCCAAATTCTTTAGATAGAGTATATGGGTCTGCTGAAGATAAAGCTCTATGGATCAATTATTGGTCTTCAAGTATTGATTAAAACTAATCAGAATCTAGAGGGGAGTTTATTGATTAAACTCCCTTTTTATTTCTATATTTTAATTTTAATTACTATTGGAACTTCCGTATTATTTTTCTTCTATAATCTAGAAGATTTATCAGTTAGTTATGATAATTTTTTTAAACAATCAATAAAATTTACTTTTTTTCAAGCAATTCTAAGTACTTCAATATCCATTACTTTTGGTTTTATTTTAAGTCTTTGTTTGTATCTTTCTAACATTAAAAGTCAGTACATTACTACAGCATTAAACTTTTTTTTTATTGCCCCAGTTCTTTTTATTTCATATGGAGTTATCTTTATTCATGGTTCAAATGGCCTAATGCAAAAAATATTTCAATTATTTAACTTGGATTTTTCTTATAGCTTTTTTGGACTAGTGGGTATTATTTATGTGACTAGTTTCTTCAATATCGCGTTATCGGCTAATTATTTTTATAGAAAATTGATTAATATACCTGAAAATTATTTAAAGCTGTTAACG